>CAZGLR010000017.1:0-11603 GCA_964526635.1 uncultured Ignavibacteriales bacterium
TCTTGATTCAAGATGAGGAGGCAACCATCTTCCGCAGTACAAGGATTATGCCGTTATGCTTGATTTTACTCGCCCTTCTCTTATTTACCTGGGCCAATTGTTCGGCCACCCAGCCAACATTTTTCGAACCATATGGTTTCAAAGTTGAGCAGCTTACTGCTTTGAATAAAGGACAGATGGCACGCTTTCGCATAAATTTTGAGGTAAAGGCGGAATTTCAACAAGACAGTGAAATCGGTTCAGCGACCGTTTTAGTGCTTACCCTCCCTGATCGTGATACTCTCAGTAAAGAAATAATGCAATTATCTTTTCCTGATAGAAAGAATAGTCAATTTGAGATTTCTGTTCACCCGGAAAACCACGATGTTGTTTTCATTCGTATTTTGATCGACTGGGGTGATATCCAGCAGTACCCGTATGGGTTTTTTATTGTCCATACGGAAAATGGATTGGAACTTCGGCGGAATTATTCTTCATTGGATGATATGGCTACAGAAACTCCCCCGCACGATGAAGGCATTGATCCGGATACACTTACCGATGCACAATGGGAACAAAAATACGATGTGTGCCTGATTCTCGATAGTGATGAAAAACGAGATCTTGCAGCGCAGGTGCTTGGAGAAATTCCTGCTTCGGCAAAATCTTCGGATTGTGAAAACTGCTGTCTTTTATCCGTTTCACTGCGCGACTTGGTTAAAATAGTCGATCTTGGTATTAAGGGGGATTATAAAGAACCACCGCCGTGGTCCCCTGAGAAAACAAGTAAGTAATCCGCAATCCAGTATCGACTTTTCTCTCCTAAATTATAACCATATACATGCGTCGTTCCTTCAAATGCTAAGACTGCCATATACATGTCGCGAGTGGCATGAACTGAATAGCTATGCATGGATTAATTATCCCAAATGCTTTATCAATCAAAAAAGCCCCCGGAAGGCCGGGGGCTTTTTTGTCATGCTTTATCCCGAAATCTATCAGAACTCAAGCGGGGCCGGGCCGCCCTTGAAGATATAATTGATCAGGTAGATAGCGTCACCTACGTTTACTTCAAGGTCCAGGTTGGCATCGCCGGCTTCTTCGCTCGCCGGTTCCGGTCCGCCATTGTAAATAAAGTTTATCAGGAAGACGGCATCGCCGATATTCCACAGGCCATCGGAGTTGGCATCGCCGCGCAGAATAGCGTTAACTGTGATACTTCCCTCATAGGCTTCCGGAACATACGAGAAACCATCGGCGGTCAATTCGAGAGTGCGCGAACTGACTGTCGCGGTATCAACGGTAATCACAGTGCCATGCGGGGCCGAGCCGGAAAGAGTAAAAAAGATTTTCATAACGGTGCCAGCACCCGGCGGCAGGGGAGATGATGGATTGGTGATGAAATAAGCCCGGCTGGAGGTTGTCGCCGCGACCTGCGATTTAATGAAGCCATCGGTACGCGTCCCGACTACCGATGCGGAATCGATGGTGGCATAGGTGGCATCGTCGACAGCAAACGGAATCATCAGGCTGCCCAGTTCCTGGCTGTTGGCCAGATTAACATCGATAACAGCCTGGGTGCCGGCGAAGGCGGTATCATGCTCGAAGTGCATGGTATCGGCGATCGCTACGATATAATTGGTCTTGCTGTTGGTGATCGGGATACCCTGGTAATCAATTGTCAGGGAGACATTGAAAGCTCCCGGCTGATCGAAGGTATGGGTTGGATTACGCTCAGTAGAATAGTCGCCGTCGCCGAAATCCCATTGCCAGTCTTTGGCGGCATCCATTGATTGATCGGTGAAGTTAACGGTCAATGGCGCCTGTCCCATTGTTACATCGGCCGTGAAGTCGGCGCCCCAGCCGAGGGCATCGACAACATCGATAATTCCCCAGCCATAATCGTTGTTTGGAGAATCGGCCATACTGGCGGTTTCCATCAGAGCCAGGCGAACCATCTGTGGTGTAAAGCTGGGCCGTGCCTGCAGCACGATCGCTGCGGCTCCGCCAACCAGCGGGCAGGACAGCGAGGTGCCATTGACGTAAGTATAGTTGGCATCACCGGACGAAGTCGCACAATATGTCGAGACGCCCTGGGCGCTGACATCCGGTTTAATGCGGCCGTCGTAGGTCGGGCCGCGCGATGAAAACGATGCTATCGTTCCGGTTGATGACACCGCGCCACAGGCAAGAATTTCGAACGCATCGGCCGGCGCAGTCATAGTTCCTGATCCGGGGCCGCCGTTGCCATTGGAATTGACCACGACGATGCCCATTGAGGTGGCCAGGTTGGCCGCCAGCGTAGTGATGGCGGTTTCGCCATCGAAATCTGAGTAGGCGTACCAGTCGCTGTAGCCCAGTGATGACGAAATGACATCGGCGCCGATGGAATCAGCCCATTCGACTGCCGCCACCCAGTTATCTTCTTCGACCTGGGTTTCGCTGCGGACATCTTCGGTTTTAGCCAGCAGGAACGAGGCACCATAGGCGGGACCATAGTGTGTTCCCTCAACAGCACCACCAAGGGTTGACCAGGTATAGGTGCCGTGATTCCAGGCTGAGGACCAGTCTTCGGCTTCATTGGCGGTTTCGCTATCGTTATATACGAAATCGTATTCGGCAATGAGCCTTCCGGAGCCGATGGCGGCCGCGAAGGCCTCATGCGATTTGCGGTATCCGGTATCGAACATAGCCACGATGACACCGGCGCCGTTGAAACCCAGGGCGTGCGCCTCGGGGACGCCAATCATATCGAGCTGGCCGAATGCGTTGCCATAGCCGAGCAGACCGGGATCACCGGATTTTTGTGGTGGCGCTGTTTTGGAATCGGGGGCAGTGACTTCCTCGGCGTTTTCACGCACGAAAGTCGCCACCGGTCTGATTTTGGCCACAAACGGCAGTTGATTGATCTGGTCGATTTGGTCAAGCGGCAGGAGGAAACTGGCGGCATTGAGCCATTTGGAAATGCGGCGAAGCTCTCCGCCAGCTTCGATAATATCATTGATATAGGTGGCTGGTACGGGGAGGTCGGCGAAGGTAATCCCATCAATCCCCATCTTCTCCAGACGGCCCACTTTTTCATCGGTCAGTGTCACCGAGGCGGCGATACGCTGATAGGCCGCTTTGTCGAAGACCCCTTTATCTGTAAAAAAGATCCAGACCTTGGCGGCGCCATCGACAGAGCGCGGATGCAGGAAGGTCTTGACGGCTTCGATTGAATTGGAGGTGTCTTTTTCGAAGCTGATCGGTTTCTGCACCACCGGCTTCTCGGCGGCGATGACGGTTGAGGTGGCACATAATAGTCCGGCCAGTAAAAGCCAGATAAAACGCAAACGCGGCATGATCAGCCTTTCTTTAGGGTTCTGGAATCTATCGGCAAGTAGTAATAAATACTTCCGCCTATAACTTACGCGAAACCACGGAATTGTCAATGTCTAACGCCGTTGGTCAGGCCCGATAGGTATGGATTGTGTCCCATACTTCTGGGTCAATACAGAGACGGCCATGGTCTCGGAGTTGTCCAATTAATAAACGTATCCGCTTGCCAAAGCGTTGGTTATGAAACGTCGACGGAATAATCGATCAGTTTTTTGCAACCGGCACCCAAGTTGCGTCATTTCGAGTGACGAACTGGCAATCCCGTAGTGGGGATAGCGAAAGGGCAGGTGTTCGATGAACAAAAAGCTGCGTAATCGACAGGGTTTCACGCTGATTGAAATGATGACCGTGGTGGTTGTCATCGGAATCGTCTCGGTAATGGCGTTTCCGCGCTTTGGCGCGACGATCGATCGTCTCAAAATGAAAAGTGAAATGAGGAATATCGTTTCGAAAATGCGGCTGGCCCGAAGTGAAGCGATTACCTCTAAGCAGAATATCGGGGTAACCTTCGACTGGCTGGAATCAGGCAATGGCGAATATACCCTGCACGTGATTACTTTCCTTGATAATGTGCATCCCCATCTTATGGAGTATAACTGGGGAGATTCAATAATCAATTCTTCGGAAATCGAACAATCGGTGGGGTATGTCTGGGCCGATATGGGCTGGCCGTCGGTGGTCTATCGCCCCAATGGTTCAGCCGGCCGGAGCGATCGGTTCAGGGTTGAGGCCTACAATTATGATAACGGCTATAGTGATGACCATACCGGATTCATAAGTGTTGTTGGCGCAACGGGAAAGACGAAGTTGGATTCCCTTGTCAGGCATGATTACTGATAAAACAGGCGTTACTCCCTCCTTCTCATCCTCCAGAGGCCCCGATCAAGTTCGGGGCCTTTTTTATGGGGTACGGGAAATAGACCATAATCGAGAGTAAAGAACGGCCCGTGTACTGCCGACCTATATAAGCGATGCCGGAATTTTGCGAGAAGATGCCAGAAACTGCACAGTACTGGAGCCGGTCCTCAACTGGTAAATAATTTAGCAGAATTGTCGATAACCAAATAGGATAACAGATCGAGCCCAAAGGCGAATTTTATATGCTATTTTCAGGTGGTAAAAAATCACTGGTGGGACTGGATATTGGCGCGAGTTCCATCAAGATGGTCAAGCTTGACCACAGTAAGAACGGATATGTCGTGGATACGCTGGCGATCCGAGAACTGCCCACAGAAGCGATTGTCGCCGATGAAATTCGTGATCGCGAAGCGGTAATTTTCAATATTCACTCGGCGCTTGATGAACTCGATACCCGAACCAAAGAGGTGGTCGTCTCTCTTTCGGGTCATGCACTTATTACCGACAAGCTGACTATCGACAAGAAAACCGGCGGCGAGGCCGAGCAGGCGATTTTGTTCGAGGCGGAGCAGCGGTCACCGTTTGATGTCGAGGACGTGGCCCTGGATCATCATGTCATCCGCGTCGATGAAGAAACCAACAAAATGGAAATTTTGCTGGTGGCGGCGCGCAAGGAATTTCTCGGGTCGTTTCTCAGTCTGGTTTTTGATGCGGGGCTTCAGCCGGTAGCGGTTGATACTGATGCCTTCGCCATGTTCAACGCCTATGTCAACAATTACGAGGTCGATCCTAATCGCACTACCGTCCTGGTTGATATCGGCCAGGACAGCACCAGCGTGTTGTATATTCACGATGGGTATTATCACTCGACACGGGATATCGCGGTCGGGACCCGTTCGGTGTTCAATGCGATTCAGCAGGAGTTTCGACTCAATCACGAGTTGACGACACAGGCGATTCAGGGGCAACTGAATACATCGATTGATCAGGACATGTTGAAAGCTACGATCGTGTCGGCCGCCGAGGAGACGGTCAACGGTCTGGAATTGGCTTTTAACTATTTCAAATCTCAGGCCAAGACGGAAGCGATTGACTGGATGGTGCTGGCCGGGGGCGGCGCACTGATTCCATATTTCCCGGAGTTCATTCAGTCGAAGCTGCAGATCCCGCTGGAGA
Organism: uncultured Ignavibacteriales bacterium; assembly: GCA_964526635.1. Taxonomy (GTDB): domain Bacteria; phylum Zixibacteria; class MSB-5A5; order GN15; family JAAZOE01; genus CAZGLR01. Next base: position 5,392 of record CAZGLR010000017.1, read on the forward strand.
TATTCAATCCACTGCGCAACGTCGAATACGATCCTGAGAGCTTTGAAGGATTGGAGCCGGAGAAGATCGCCCCGCTGTTGGCGGTCCCCATCGGCATGGCGATGAGAAAGGTGCTGTAAGCCATGGAAATGATTCATATAAACCTGTTGCCCAAGGAATTCCGCAAAAAACGCGGGAGTCTCAAGGTTGGGAAAATCGGGTACTATGCCATCGGCGCGACGTTCGGCATCATTGTGACGGTTGTCGTGATCTCGATGTACCAGATGTTCCAGCTGCGCGAGCTTGAGGAAAAGATCACGGTCGCCGAATTCCGGACGAAAGAGCTGGAAAAGGACATCGCCATCGTTGATGCCATCACCGGTGTCAAGGAAAAGATCATGAAGCGGATGGAGGCGGTCGATCGCCTCGATCAGCACCGCACCGTCTGGGTCCGGGTCCTCGAGGACATCACCACCCGTCTGCCGGAATTCACCTGGCTCGATGTCTTTGAAGAGACCGATCCGCCGAAGAAGGCTGTGGCCAAGGCGGCCGCGACTGACCAGAAGGGCAAAAACGGCAAAGATGAAAAAGCCGAAAAGGAAGAAGTTTCGATGGCGGCGATATCCCGGCCGGTCAAGTTGTCCGGATATTGCTTCTCGCTGAATTCCCTGGCCAGTCTCATGATCAAGATGATGCGGTCGCATTATTTCAGCGACATCGAACTGGCCAGTGTGCAGGAGACGGCGTTCGATAAACAGGTGGCGTACAATTATGTTATCACCGCCACGCTGCATTATCTGTCCGATAATGAACTGAAGAAACTGCTTGAAGATGAGGCCGGTGCCAATCTGCTGGCCAGCTATTAGGAGATGAGACGGAATGGATTATAAAGACCCCAAATTTCAGAAGATCGCGCTGGTGGTGGTCATCTTCTTTGCCCTGATGTATGTTTGGTACACCCGGATCTATTCCCGTCAGTCGGCCCGGATTGAGTCGCGCCAGCGTGAATATCAACAGATGATTATCAATCTCCGCAATGTCGAGATGAAATCGAAATCGGTCGAGGGTTTGAAGGCCGAATATCAGGAAATGCTGAGCAAGTATCGTGAAATCGAGACGCTGCTGCCGGAAGTGAAAATGGTGCCGTCGTTCCTCGTCCAGTTGCATACGGCCTCCTCGCTGACCGGGACCAAGATTCAGAAAATCGAGCCATTGCCGGTGGCCTCGGAAGCGTTCTATAATATCGCCTCGTTCAGCGTCGATATGACAGGCACGTATCATGACTTCGGGAAATTTATCAGCTACATTGCCAATTTCCCCTTTATCGTCAATATCAAGGATATGAAAATCAATGGCGCTCAGGAACTGAAACTGGGCAGTTCCAATGACGATAAAGAAGAGGAAGTCAACACGATCGAAGCCTCGTTCGTGCTTAACACCTATTATGTCAAGGCCGAAGAGCGGCTACAAGAATTGGATATATAGACGGAGTGAATGCGAAATGACTGTGCGTGTAAAGCCCATAGTGATGGCGATAGTCGGTCTGATGCTGTTGGCCGGGATGGTGACGGCGGATGTCAACCAGATTACCAGTCTGACAGTTTCTCATCAGCCCGGGTTTACTGTCCTGACCATCACCGGCGATGATCCTTTTCAGGTGAAGCATCAATCCGTCGAAGCTGCCAACGGCAAACCTTATCGTATCGTCGTTGATTGTTTGCCGGGCCGTTTCGGTCTGCCGGCGAACTCGTTCGATGAACTGCCTTCGCAGGTCCTGACCGGAATACGCTGTTCGCAGTTTGCGGTCGATCCGCAGGAGATCGTGCGAATCGTCATGGATGTTAGCGACGATTGCTCATACCGTATTGAACCTGACAATAATCAGATCCGGGTTTTTCTGGCCGACGCTGAATCGAAACCGTTTGGCTCATGGACGACGGGTCGTAAAATTTCTGTGCCGGCTCCGCCGGCCGGTACGCCAGTGCCGTCAATAGCTGCCTCCAAACCGGCCGTCTCGCAGCCGAAGCCGAAACCAACGGTTCAGACCAGGGCAACCGAACTGGCCGAAGAAAATAAGACGCGCAATGGTATCCCGATTCCGTTGCAGGAAAAGCTCCGCCGACAGAATCAAACTGATGATAATACCTCGTCGATGGTTGCCTCACAAGACGACGATGAAGATCATAGTCGTCCGACGACTGCGCGCCGGGTGCCGACTGTCTCGGCCAAAGTAAACGGTGCCAGGCCGAAGCCAAAACCTCAGATTGTCAAATTACCAGCGCCTGACAAAGTCGACGCCTATGGACCGTTTCCGGCAATTCCGCCGGTGGTGGTCGCCTCGATCGGCGAGCTGCAACAGGAGAAGAATCAGCCGACTATAGTCAAAGCCATTGGAGAGTACGATGAGCCTGCTGACGCCACGGTCAAAACAGAAACGCCCAGACCTGTGGCCCGGCCGAAAATTGTCCAGAAGGACATGCCAAAGACTACTTCGGTAAAGCCCACGGCGCTCCCGACGGCTGACTTCGAAACGCCGGCGACCATACCGACCACTGCTGCATCTGAAACCGATGTCGTGTTGGCCGGCCTGCTGGGGCGCGGCGCAGTTATACTACCGGATAATCATCTGCTGGTCCGTCGTGTTGCCGGTACCGGACTATCGCAGGTGCCGTCGAACGGTAGTTTACCCTTTGACCTCGCTCAGGCGAAGTCAATAACGTTGCCGCCGCTTCCGGTTACGACTACCGAGGATATCGAATATGCCGAATCCGGCTCCGGTGTACCGACAGTATCGCTGAAGCCATCGAATACAAATCCCGATCTTGCGGCGACGATGAAAGACCGCGGGAAGTTTTTTGCTGCTGTCGAACAGAGCAGTGATGTGGCAATCCCCGGCCGGTCGCCCTCAATGACCGGTAATGATATACATAAGGAAGCAACCGCCAAAAAACCGACCGCTGATGCTGAACATAAAGACGCTTCAACGACGGTGGATAAAGATGCCAATGACAAGAAGAAAGCCACTTCGGTGTCGCGGTATCGTCGGAGTACAGCCAAGTCGATCCGGATGAAGCAGACCCAGGTGGTCAAGTTTCCTGAGCGTATGGTGATTAAGTACTCGGCCGCCGGTACCCGTGATCCGTTTAAAACGCTTCTCGATGCCAGGAAAACGCAGCGGGGAAGTGTGGCGACGAATCGCGAGGTGCCGAATATCGAATCGCTCTCACTGGTCGGTATTCTGGAATCAGGGCTGGGTGGCAGTGCCGCGCTGCTGGAAGATGTCGAGGGAATCGGCTATATCCTGCGGCAGGGTGATCGAATCAAAAACGGTTATGTGGCCCAGATACATGAAGATGCCGTGTATTTCCAGATTAATGAGTATGGCTGGACAAGGACGGCGGTCAAAGAGCTTGAAAAAAATGACTCGCAATAAAGAAGGAAATGCCGTGATGCGTACGACCGGACTAACAATACTGTTCTGCCTCAGCCTGGTGCTGCTGGCCGCGGTAGGGACGGCTCAGGAACAAAATGAGCCTACCCCCACCTTGCAACAGCAGCCGCTGATATATGAGGCGGGTGACCCGATCGAAACCCTGAATTTTCAGGCTGCCGAAATCCGCTCGGTCATCCGTTTTCTGGCTGATTATGGCAAAATCAACGTCGTCGTTGCCCCCGAAGTCGAGGGGAATGTAACGATTTCATTGAAGAATGTGTACTGGCGCGAAGCGCTCGAGATTATCGGCCAGACGTATAATCTGGCGGTCGTTGAAGAGGGCGCCGGGTATATCAGGATTGTACGGGCTGAGGATTTTCGCAAAGAGGAAACCGAAGTCCAGAAGCATCAGGCCGAGCGCCGTAATCTGGTCGGTCTGGATACCCGCATTATCAAAATTAACAACTCGACCGCCGAATCGGTGGAGTCGGCGGTGCAGTCACTGCTGTCCGCTCGGGGAAAAGCGACTTCTGACAAGCAGTCGAACTCGATCATTTTACAGGAAGTACCCGAGAATATCAGTAAAATCGAGAAGTTCATCAGTGAACTGGACCAGGCGCCCAAGCAGATTCGTATTTCAGCCCAGTTGCTTGAAATCAGCACCAACGGCCTTCATGAGTTGGGTATTGACTGGAGTGCGACCGGGTCATCGGGTGCTCAGGTGATCGATCCCGAAACCGGTCTTAATGTCTCCGAAGTTGAGCATAAGACTTCGCAGTTTCTTGATAATGTCACCTCACCCAGCGGCACGTTTCGCATAACGACTGTCCAGGATAATTTCAAACTCAGTGCCCAGATTTCGGCCCTGGTGAGTGATGGTAAAGGTAAGATTATCGCTCATCCCGAAATTACGACTATCGATAACTCGGAAGCCCGCATTCAGATGGGCCAGAAGGTGCCGATCAAACAGTTTGATGAATCCGGCAATACGGTTATCACTTATGAAGAAGTTGGCACAATGCTGCGGGTGACGCCGCACATTACATCCAACAACCGGATATTGATGCATCTGGCGCCGGAACGTTCGTCGTTTACGTTCGATGCGAGTGGCGTGATTATCAATACCAATAACGCTGAAACCAATGTCGTGGTCGAAAACGGCCAGACGGCGGTAATCGGCGGGCTGACCACGCAGGATGAAACCGAAAGCGAAGTTGGTATTCCCATACTCAAGGATATTCCGATCCTGGGTAAACTGTTCAGCTACAAGACCAAGCGAATAGAGAATCGTGATCTGGTCATATTCGTTACCCCGACTATCGTCGAGGATTTTGCACAAACAGCCGATCCTGACTTTGATACGCCGTAACTAACGTGACGCGATCGGCAGAGGTTACTAAACGATAACAACAAGTAGATTTGCGGAAGCCGGCGGCAGGTGTCGCCGCTTCCGCCATAAACCATCCGTTGTAAGGAGTTAACATGTCTGTGTTGCATCAGAAAACTGCGTGGACGCTGCCGGTATCACTTTTGATCGTACTGGTCGCTGGAATGCTTCTGCTGGCCGGCTGCGAATCCACAAAAACGCCGACTGACGGCGATGGGGATGGCAACCAGTCGGTTATTCTGAGCACGCCGACAGCGACGCCAGAGTCCATAGCCACCGGTGGTACGTCTATTATAGAAGTGTCGGCCACCGATTCACTTGGTGCTCCGATTTCCGGCCTGACTGTCTCGTTTGTCGGATCCGGCGGTTATTTCACTCCCGCCTCGGCGGCGACCGACAGCAATGGCATCGCGTCGACCATATTCACGGCTACGTCCTCCGGCACTCTGCAGGTCGGAGCCAGTGCCACCGGCGCCACGACCAGATATGTCGCCGTTACCGTCTCATCGAGCGGTGAACAGCAAAACGGTAATGTCGATATGACCATTACGCCGGTTCTGTTGTCATCCGAAGATGGTTCCACGGCTACCATTTCAGTTCAGGTGCAGGATCTCAATGAGAATCCGGCTCCCGACAGCACCGTTGTCCTGTTTGCCGCCGGCGAAAAGTTTGCCGATCTTGATAACAATGGTTACTTCACGCCCGGCGTCGATTCGGTCATATTTGATAATAATGAGAATGGTCTCTGGGATGCCATCGGTCAAATTCCCGATCGAGCGTATACAAATGGTGGAGTTGCCACGGTCATATTCACACCGGGATCGGAGGCCACCACGGCGTGGGTACGCGCAACGGTATCAGGAACAGATGATTTCGATGGTTTTGATCAGACGGCGGTAACCATTACGCCCAATACCGAAATCTACTCGATCTATCTCTTCGTCGATGAACCTGAGATGCAGGTGAAACACACCGGCGGGATTGAACATACCAAACTGCATGCCGTCGGCTATGACAAATATGGCAACCATGTTCCGGCCGGCGTCGAAATCAATTTCTTGATCGTCGATGCTCCCGATATTCCGGGTATTGCCGATAGCTGCAACATCAATAATCTGGGACGCGGTCCGGTCACGGTCACGACCAATTCCAATGGCATGGCCACGGTGACGTTGTGGTCGGGTATTAAATCCGGGACAATTCGCGCCTATGCCAGCGCTACCGGCGAATCCGGTCCGGTACTGTCTCAGGCCACGCTCGTGGCAGTCCATGCCGGCCCGCCGTACTACATCTCCGTTGGCGCGGAAGAGTGTAATATCCAGGGCTGGAGTTTTGTGAACCAGACCAACAGTATTGTGGCCATCGTTTCAGATACTTTCCACAATCCCGTGCAGAGTAATGTCGCGGTGTATT
>CAZGLR010000017.1:11613-16951 GCA_964526635.1 uncultured Ignavibacteriales bacterium
GCCGAAACCTCGGGTGGCACAGTAACTGCCCAGACGATGTTTTACAACAGCTATTATCCGGCCACGGTGGATATTTCCATCGGCCGCCAGAGCTTTTTGGCCACTGGCAAAGACAAGGAATTCTTCTTTGTCGATGTTCGCGATCTCAATGACAACTTTGTGGTTAACGGTACCCAGGTCAAGACGCTGACGACCTATGGTTCGGCCACTCAGGGCGGTACCATAAACGGTTGCCAGGCGTCAATCTTCGAGGGTGAATATACCGCCCTCACTCTGGATCAGGATTTTTCGATGAACGGTTCTGCCGATGATACCATCGGTGCCATCGATTACCTGGTCTGCCGCAGCGGTTTCGTGAGTTCATCGGTTGCCTGTACGCTGCATACCGGCGGAACCTTTGCGACCAACTCATCGGTGAAGGTCGACGCCGCCTCGATTCCATACGATGCCACCGGCGTTCCGGCCATGGCGATTGTCAAGGATCGTTACGATAACCCGCTGGGTGACCATGTCCTGACGGCGACTATTTCACCGGGGACGTTGTCCAATGCCACACAGAAGACCAATACCTTTGGTGAAGCCTCCGGCTTTTTGATCAATGCACCGTCGGCCCCGCCGCCGGATGTCGAAGGTAATATTCCTGATACCAAGGCGGTTCTGACCATCACCGACACCGATCCAAACGGCAATGGTGTGGTGCTGTCGATTAATGTCACATTCGCCGCACCGGAATAAGACTCATCAGTGTATCTGGATTGTATCCGAGAGGGCCGGGGCAGACGCTCCGGTCCTTTTTTTGTGCGGTAAAAACTATCGTTTCGGTTACTTCGAAAATTTCGTATACTATAATACTGTGCTAATAAGTAGAAAAGACCATACCCCGGACAACGACAACTCCGCGACTCTGAGAAATATCGCTGTTTTGTTTTTCGCCTCGGCCGACAAACACCATAATCTGCCGGCCGTCGGCGTCGCGGGAACCGATGCGTATTTAACCTATGATCAACTGGCCGATCGAGTGTGTCAGGCGGCGGCGTTTATAGGCCCCTGCAAGCCGGGAGAAAGAATCGGGCTGTTGTCGGAAAACCGCCCGGAATGGCCCAAACTCTACCTGGCCATTCTCACCGCCGGGGCGATTGTGGTACCCTTTGATTCCCTCTTAAAGGAAGACGAACTCGAGCGGATTGTCGGCGACGCCCGGATCAGCCGGTTATTTGTCTCACCACGATTTTATCAGCGGGCCACTGAGGTTATGCGGCGGCTTAAACTGGATATCGAGATTATTGATCTGGAGACTATTCCGGAGACGACGGCCGGACCGGAAGTCTATCATTTCAATAGCGATCCATACAGCCCGGCGGTATTGATATTTACATCAGGGACAACCGGCAAAGCCAAAAAAGTCATCCTGACTCATGATAACATCATTTCCAATTTCGAGGGTATCCGGCCCCGCCTGCTCTTTGGGCCCGCTGACAAGTTCTTATCGGTCTTACCACTTCATCATACTTTCGAAGCCACCTGCGGCTTTATCATTCCACTCTTGAGCGGCTGCGCGATTTACTACGTTCGGGAATTGAACTCGCGCGAGATAATCAACGGTATCAAAAAACACCAGATAACTATCTTTGTCTCGGTGCCGTTGCTCTTCGAAAAGCTGTACCACGGTCTCCTCAATGGCATTAAGAAAGCCCCGCCGCTGCAGCGGATACTGTTTCGGACGCTCTTTTCAGCAGCCAGGCAAACATATAAAACAACCGGCAAAAATATCGGGCCCGGGCTCTTTGCATCTTTTAGAAAAAAGGCCGGACTGGCCTCGATCCGTCTGATGGTATCCGGAGGGGCGCCGCTGCCGGTGGACATATCGCAGGCCTTTGATCTGCTGGGGCTGACTCTGGTGCAGGGGTATGGCCTGTCGGAAACATCACCGGTGATATCAGTAAATCCGATTGTCGGTAACAAACATGGGACAGTCGGGCCGGTCCTCGATAATATTGAAGTGAAGATCCATAAGCCATTGGAGACCGGTATCGGCGAGATTTGTGTGCGGGGACCGATGGTAACGCCCGGCTACGAAGACAACCCTGAAGAAACCGCGAAAATTATCCGCGATGGTTGGTTCCATACCGGCGATCTGGGAAAACTCGATGACGCCGGCTATCTGACGGTGATGGGGCGAGAAAAGAACCTGATTGTGTCGGCCGCCGGAAAAAATATCTACCCCGAGGAAATCGAATCGGAGTTGCTGCAGTCGGATTATATTTTGGAAGCGATGGTCTATGGCAAAAAGGCCGACAATCGCGAAGAAGTGGCAGCCATTATATACCCTGATTATGATGCCCTGGCTACTCGCTTTGCGGTCGAGCCATCCGGTGTTACCGAAGCACAGGTAAAAACAGCGCTTGATCCGGAAATTAAGGCAATCTGTGCTCGTCTGGCCGATTTCAAGCGTATCAAACACATTACGTATGTCACCGAAGAACTCGAAAAGACCTCAACCAAGAAAATCAAAAGATTCAAGTATCAGTCATGATTGTAACCAGGACTATTTCACTGTCATCTTCCGGATGGTGCGTTATGCATGATATTACCTCCGAAGTGGCCTCACGGATAAAATCAAGCGGACTTAATGCTGGAACAGTGACAGTGTTTTGTCCCGGTTCCACCGGTGGTCTCACCACCATAGAATATGAACCCGGCCTAAAACAGGACTTTCCGGCCCTGATGGAAAAATTGATGCCGTCGGATGTGTCTTATAAGCATGATGAAACCTGGCACGACGGCAACGGCTTTTCGCATCTGCGAGCCGCCATGATCGGGCCGGATATTACGATACCGTTTATTGCCGGCAAAATGACCCTGGGGACCTGGCAACAGATTCTATTTGTAGATTTCGATAACAAGCCCCGCCGGCGGGAGCTTATTGTCCAGATTATGGGAGAGTGATATGAATTTCAAAGGCGTCCGTGCCGAAAATAAAGAACTGGTTTTGCTTGATCAAACGATGCTTCCGGCGAAACTCGTCTACAACCGGTATCGTGATTATCGTGATGTCGTGGCTGCGATAAAACGGCTCGAGGTACGCGGAGCGCCGGCGATCGGTATTGCCGCGGCTTATGCCATCGCCCTGGCGGCCGAGGCCGACATGGATGTTGATGTCCATACCGTGAAAGCCGCGATGGAAGACGTGGCAGAAGAAATCAAAAAGGCCCGGCCGACTGCGGTCAATCTGGCCTGGGCGGTTGATCGCGTGATCGAAGCCGGAAAAAAGTACACTGGTGAGTCGCTGGATGAGTATCGAACCCTGTTGTGGGCCGAGGGGGACGCCATCCTGGCCGAAGATATCAAAATGTGTGACGCCATGGGGACCTACGGCGCCGAACTGCTGCCGCAGTCGGCGACAGTCCTGACCCATTGCAACGCCGGGGCGCTGGCCACCGGCGGAATCGGTACCGCCCTGGCTGTTATTTACAAGGCCGTTGAGGCCGGCAAAAAAATAGCGGTGTATGCCGATGAAACCCGACCGCTGCTGCAGGGCGCACGGCTGACGGCCTGGGAGTTATCTCAAAATAATATCGATGTCACGCTTCTAACCGACAATATGGCCGGGTATGCCATGTCTCAGGGATTGATCGATGCAGTTATTACCGGCGCTGACCGTATTACCAAAAACGGCGACGTCGCCAATAAAATAGGCACGTATGCGGTGGCTGTTTTGGCCAAAGCGCATGGAATACCGTTTTATATCGCCGCTCCCGAATCGACGTTTGATAGATTTCTCGAAACAGGCAAAGATATAATTATTGAAATGCGCGATCCGCTGGAAGTCACCAATGGTTTCGGGAAGCCGACCGCGCCGGAAGGCATCAGAGTATTCAGCCCGGCTTTTGATATAACCCCGCATGAGCTGGTGACGGCCTATATCACCGATACCGGTATCCGGCCCGGAGGACGGTTTGCGGAGATTCGGGAAACGGTGACACAATAAAAACAGTCGCATTTCAGTTGCTTCCCGTGACGATTGGGGTATATTGGGGTAATCACGGGAGGGAAGTATGGTTACTTCAAAAATCCGCTTTGCCGTGGTGCCCGTCATCATCGTCCTGCTTCTCGTTGCCACCGCAGTAAAGCCTATTGTCGCCGGGGATACGGCGAATAACTCTTCCAAAATATTTTCCGTCTATGCCGGAATCGGCGGTTCGCGTTATGAGATGGGCAAAATCAACGGTGATTATATCAATGATTTCGCCATACCATCACAAATCCTCAATGAGGATATCTCCGGGGGGCTTGGCGGCACCTTTGGTGTCGGGATCCGTCTGTCCAGAAGACTAACAGCTCATGTGGAGTTGTTCCTTGCCGGCGGAGAGAGCAACATGACAACAGGGGATGGTTACCGTACCGATGAAAGCGGAACTATCACCGGCAACGATCTGATGAGTACCGAACTCACGGCGCGCGTTATCGCGCCTCAAATCGGATTCTCGTATGCCGTGTATCGTACTGCGGGCTTTACGGCCGGGGTCGGATCAGAGTTATTGTATGGATTCGGAACTGCCCGGCTCAACTCTCATTCTGAGTTTCTGGTGACGGATTATAGCGGCACGTCTGTTTTGCGGTTCTCCGATAACTATGAATACACGGCTTCCGGCCTTGGCGGGGGAGTCTATGGTACTTTGGGTCTTCACATCGCGGGGCCACTTAACTTAGCGGCCCGACTTGGTTATCGCTGGCTTGAAACCGATGATCTTGAAAACAACGATGGGGATAAGTGGTCGGTTGATGGCAAAGGCTCAACCAATTACATGAATCTCGATTTTTCCGGGGCCTATATTCAGTCGTTTATAGTCATCAATCTGTAAGCACCTGATTCAAGCATCAATTTCTGAAAACCCGGTGCAAAAAAGATAAAAAAGACCGTTATAACCCCTCAAATTACTCTATCCGGGGAACATCGTTGCGCCGTATCTGTTTTTTGAGATAATACGACTGGGAAGCAGGGTCGAACGAAAAGGCTCGTCCCTGGCAGATAAGACAAACCAGCATAAAAAATACAGAAATCGGAGGACGCAACATGTTGAAAATCAATCATCCGGCCCCGGATTTTGATCTGGAAGCCTTTCACGACGGTGACATTGTCAAGTGCAAATTATCCGATTACAAGGGCAAATGGGTAGTCTTGTTCTTCTATCCAGCCGATTTTACTTTCGTCTGCCCGACTGAACTCGAAGATCTCGGCGAGAAGTATCCGATGCTTCAGGAGATGGGCGTGGAAGTCTACGCCGTCTCGACCGATACGCATTTCAGCCACAAGGCCTGGCACGACAATTCGGACAAA
>CAZGLR010000017.1:16961-24378 GCA_964526635.1 uncultured Ignavibacteriales bacterium
GACTGAACTCGGTGATTTGGCTGACCGCTATGAAGATTTCAAAAAAGAAGGCGCCGAGGTCATGTCGGCCTCGACCGATACCACGTTTGTGCACAAAGCCTGGCACGATGCTTCGAAAACGATCGGCAAGATCAAGTTCCCGATGCTGGCCGATCCGACCGGTTCGCTGTCGCGCGATTACAGTGTCTATATCGACAATGAGGGTTTGGCCCTGCGCGGATCGTTTGTCATCGATCCTGATGGTATCCTCAAGGCGTATGAAATCCATGACAATTCGGTGGGCCGTTCGACCGACGAACTGCTGCGCAAGTTGCAGGCGGCCAAGTTTGTCCGCGAGAATGCCGGTGAAGTTTGCCCGATGAACTGGAAACCGGGCGAGAAGACACTCAAGCCGGGTCTTGATCTGGTTGGCAAAATATAGGCCGTTTGGTATCGCATGGTTTTGGGATGCCCGCCGCAAATGGCGGGCATTTTTTTATCCGGCAATAATTTGTGGGGTATGGGGGTCAAAAACCGCCGCATCTGACCGATAATTGACTCAAAAGCCGGATATTGACGTTTTTCGCAAATAGGGACTTGACAGCCCGGATATTTCTCGTATATTTTCGGGCTTTCTGTGACTAGTGATTTTGAAGGTGTGGAGCTGAGAATGAAAACCTATCTGCCGAAACCGGAAGAGATTGAACGGAAATGGTATGTCATCGATCTCAAGGATAAGGTCCTCGGCCGGGCGGCGGTGGCGATAGCCAATACGCTGCGGGGCAAGACCAAGGCAATATTTACGCCTCATCTTGACTGCGGAGATCATGTAATCGTGATCAACGCGCGGCATGTTGCGCTCACCGGCCGCAAGGCGGACGACAAAAAATACTACCGTTATTCCGGCTATCCGGGTGGATTGCGGGAGCAGACGTTCCGCCAGATGAATGAAAAATTCCCGGAACGGGTGGTGGAGAGTGCCGTGCGCGGCATGATTCCCAAAAACCGCCTGGGTCGCAAGATTTTCAAGAAACTGCACGTGTATGCCGATGATCAGCATCCGCATCGTGCACAGAAACCCGAACCGATGAACCCGTACTAAAGCGACTATTATTAATGGAAGAAGCTCAAATCAAATCATCGACCGGATTATTCGAAGCCACTGGCCGCCGTAAAGAATCGGTGTGCCATGTGCGCCTGAAATCCGGTTCGGGCAGGATTTTAATCAACGGAAAAGAACCGCTGGCATATCTGTGCCGTGATACCCTGGTGCAGCATGTTATGCAGCCCCTGAATGCGGTCGAAATGACCGCGTCGGTTGATATCGATGCCCGTGCCAAGGGCGGCGGTATCAACGGCCAGGCCGGCGCTATGCGTCTGGCTATTGCCCGGGCCCTGACCGATATGGACTCAGAGCTGCGCGATACGCTGAAAAAGGGCGGTTTTTTGACTGTTGATGCCCGAAAAGTGGAACGGAAGAAATACGGCCAGCCGAAGGCCCGCAAACGCTTCCAGTTCTCGAAACGTTAAACAACGGTACCATCTGGTATCGAAATCAAACACATTCTCGGACCCAATCGGGAGGTCCGCGTCCTGCGGCCCGATGGGAATGAAGAGAATGGACGAATGCAACCGAAAGGTCTCACTCATGATTGATGCTCGAATTAAGAGCCTGCTTGAGGCAGGTGTGCATTTTGGACACCAGACGCGACGCTGGAATCCGAAAATGAAGCCGTTTATCTTCACCTCTCGCAACGGCATCTACATTATTGATCTCAAGAAAACGCTCCGGGCGATTGATGCCGCCAAACGAAAAATTGAAGAAGTCGTGGCCAACGGTAAGACGGTGCTCTTTGTTGGCACCAAGAAACAGGCCAAGGCTGTCATTAAGGAAGAGGCCGAACGCTGCGGCGCCTATTTCGTGACCGAACGATGGCTCGGCGGTATGCTGACCAACTTCCATACGATCAAGGGCGGCATCAAGAGCCTCAAGGAAATCGAGAAATGGGAAGCCGACGGTACGCTGGAAAAATACACCAAAAAAGAAGCGATCATGATTCAGCGTAAAAAAGACCGGCTGGATAAGGTCCTCGCCGGTATCCGTGATATGAACACGCTACCGGGCCTGGTCTTTGTGGTTGATTCGAAGAAAGAGAAGATTGCCGTGGCCGAGGCGGCCAAATTGAATATCCCGATTGTTGCAATAATCGATACCAACGCTGATCCTGATCTAATCGATTTCCCGATTGCCGCCAACGATGATGCGATTAAATCGATTCGTGTCATAACCCGGCAACTGGCCGATGCCGTTTATGCCTTCCGTCATGGCGCCCGCCCGGAAGAAATTTCCGGTACGGTCGAAAGCGTTTTTGCAGAACCGTCCGAGCCAAAGACCGCTGCTGCTGCCGGAGCCGCGCCGGCCGAACAGACAACAGGTACGACTGAAGAATCCGCTGAAATGACCGACACTTCCGCCGAAGAGTCGAAAGAAGGAGAATGACATCATGGCCGAAATTAGCGCAAAAATGGTAAAGGAACTCCGCGAGAAAACCGGAGCCGGTATGATGGATTGCAAAAAGGCGCTGGCTGATGCTGATGGCGATGTCGAAAAGGCTGTGAAGAATCTTCGCGAAAAGGGGATTGCCTCGGCAGCCAAGAAATCCGACCGCGAAACCAGTGAAGGAGTCATCTACTCATATATACATCCCGGTGACAAACTCGGTGTTCTTGTCGAAATCAACTGCGAAACCGATTTTGTAGCCCGTACCGAAGATTTCCGCAATTTTGCCAAGGATATCGCCATGCAGATCGCGGCGACTGACCCCAAAGTCGTGACGCGTGAAGAGATGACGAAAGAGATTGTCGAAGCGGAAAGGGATATCTATCGGAATCAGGCCCTGGCCGAAGGCAAGCCGGAAAAGATCGTCGATAAGATTATCGACGGCCGCCTGGATAAATTCTATGCCGAAGCCTGTCTCATGGAGCAGGCGTTCGTCAAAGATACCGACAAGTCAATCGCCGATCTGCAAACCGAAACGATTGCCAAACTCGGTGAAAACATCCGCATTAATCGTTTCGTTCGCTTCCGATTGGGTGAGTAAGCCATGGGCGAGACGCCCCGATATTCTCGGATTTTAATCAAGCTGTCCGGCGAATGGCTCATGGGGAGTCAGCCGGGCGGTATTGACCCCGCGGCTGTCGACATTCTGTGCGCACAGATAAAACGGCTGCATGATCATCATATTCAAATCGGTATCGTGATCGGCGGCGGCAATATCTTCCGCGGTTTGAGGGCGCAGGAAGCGGGGATGGACCGGGTGACCGGTGATTATATGGGGATGCTGGCTACCGTCATCAATTCCCTGGCCCTGCAGGATCATCTCGAACGGCAGGAAATTCACACCCGCGTGATGTCGGCGGTTCGGATGGATACGTTTTGCGAAAAGTATATCCGGCGACGCGCGATAAGGCATCTGGAAAAGGGGCGGGTGATTATTCTTGCGGCCGGAACCGGGAATCCGTTCTTTACCACTGACACGGCGGCGGCATTGCGCGCCGTCGAAATCGGCGCCCAGGTAATTCTTAAAGGAACCAAAGTCGATGGGGTCTACAGTGCCGATCCCAAAATCGATTCCACCGCCACTTTCTTTTCCGAGGTGACCTATATGGATGTCCTCAGCCGTGAATTGAAAGTGATGGATGCCTCCTCGGTGGCGCTGTGTAAGGAAAACAATATCCCCATACGCGTGTTTAACCTGAGCGAGATGGATAATCTGTATCGCGCCGGTATGGGCGAAAGTATCGGAACCCTCGTTCATTAGGGAGGATGGGATGTCATGGTAAACGATGTTTATTCAGAAGCCGAACGCAAGATGAAGAAGTCTATCGACTCGATCGTCGATGAACTCGGCAGTATCCGTACCGGTAAGGCGACACCGGCGCTGCTCGAAAATGTCAAAGTCGAGGCCTATGATCAGAAAACGCCACTCAACCAACTGGCGTCGATTTCTGTCCCCGATCCCAAGACCCTGCTGGTGCAGCCGTGGGATAAATCTATCGCGGGTGATATTGTCAAGGCTATTCAGGCTGCCGAATTGGGATTCAATCCGCAGGTCGACGCCAATGTGATTCGTGTTCCGATCCCGCCGCTATCCGAAGAGCGCCGCAAAGAACTGGTTAAATTATGCAAGAAAATTGCCGAAGAAGGCCGCGTGGCTATCCGCAATGTGCGCCGTGAGGCCAACGATCGCCTCAAAAAGGCCGAAAAGGACAAAGATATCTCAGAAGATGAACAGCATAAGGCGGCCGACAATATCCAGAAGCTGACCGACGACTTTGTCAAAAAGATCGATGAAATGGTCGAGAAAAAAGAAAAAGATGTAATGGCGATATAACTATCCGCAAAGATGCTCGGTCGTGTAAACCCCGCTGTCAGGCTATAGCGGGGTTTTCATTTGCCGCGGGCAGCGTGCTATTTGATGTGGTTAGTTGGCATGCCCTTGATGTAATCCTGCAGGTAGCGGACCTGGACCCGAGCCTGTTCGAGCCGGGCCTTGAGGATATCACCGATGGATACGATGCCGCACAGTTTCTTGTCTTCATCGAGAATGGGGATATGGCGAATTCGTTTTTGGGTTATAATTTGGGCGATGTAATCAATATCATCGGAAGGAAGACCGATGATAAGGTCTTTGGTCATGGCGTCTTCGAGCGGGGTGGTGAGATCAATTCGATTGTCGTCATGAAGAATGCGAAACATATCCCGCTCAGTGATGATGCCGACAGCGTTGTGATCATCATCAACCACAACCACCGATCCGATCTTTTTATCGCGCAGGATGTCCGCGGCGTCTTTGACTGTGCTGTTGACATCGATAGTAATCGGTTGCGGCTTGTTTTGAAGAATATCTTTAATTTTCATCCGAGTCCCTCCTTAGGACAGAGCCTCTTCTGGACAAATTACGCAATTATCGGGCAAAAAGTTGGTCCGCACGGTATTCTGTGCGTATATGCAGATAATAGGCGCAAAATTAAATGTTGCCGTTTAAAGCCTTCAGTTGTAGAATAGATCGATGCCGGAACTATTGACAGAGACGATTGCCGCCATCAAGGAAAGCGGGAAGTGCCCGCCTCATGTGGCGATTATTATGGACGGCAACGGCCGCTGGGCCAGACGCCGTAATATGCCCCGAACCGACGGTCATGCCGCCGGAGTCAAGGCGGTTCGCCAGGTGGTTGAGGCCGCGACCGAAATCGGTATGAAATACCTGACACTCTATGTCTTTTCGGTCGATAACTGGAATCGCCCGAAAGATGAGGTCGCCTCGCTTATGGCTCTTTTATCCAGGACGACACTGGAAGAGCTCGATGAGATGATGAAAAACAACATCAGGCTTATCGCCACCGGACGGATCAACGAACTGCCGCTGGCCCGGCGCGAGGTACTTAAATCCGCGATACGCCAGACTGCGAATAACACCGGGCTGACGCTCAACCTTGCACTCAACTATGGTGGTCGGACAGAGATTCTCGATGCCGTGCGCAGTATTGCCGGGATGGTCCGCGATGGTCGGCTGGACCCGGAGGATATTGACGAACGGTTGTTTTCGGCGCAGCTATATACGGCGGGCTTGCCCGATCCCGATCTGCTGATTCGCACCTCGGGAGAACGGCGTCTGTCGAATTTCATGATGTGGCAAACATATTATACCGAAATATATATTACCGATACGCTGTGGCCTGATTTTGGCAAAAGGGAGTTTTTGGAGGCGGTTGAGGATTTCATGCGCCGTGAGCGCCGTTTCGGCCGCGTCATCGAATCATGACCTCTGACAATCTGGCAAGCCGGGTTATTGTCGCGGTGGTGATGATCCCCGCTATCGTATTTCTCGCCTTTCGGGGCGGTGATATATTTCTCTACTTCATCCTGGTAATTTCCCTTTTAAGCATGTATGAATTTCTGCGCAATGGTGGTGTGCCGTTGTTGTCGCCGCTGTTTCTGGTGCCCCTGATCGGG
Organism: uncultured Ignavibacteriales bacterium; assembly: GCA_964526635.1. Taxonomy (GTDB): domain Bacteria; phylum Zixibacteria; class MSB-5A5; order GN15; family JAAZOE01; genus CAZGLR01. Next base: position 22,957 of record CAZGLR010000017.1, read on the forward strand.
GTTACCGTATCGGTATTTTTTACGTCGATGGGTCGCCTGCCGATCGGTGGCGGAATTCTGCTCGGCGTTTTTTTAATAGTCGGGATTCTTTTGGTGACCGATGATGTGCGGCATAAAATCGATCATTTTTCGAGATTGACCTATATTGTCTGGGGCAGCTTTTATGTTGGTTTGCTGCATCCCTTTGTCTTTCTGGTCAGGGGTGAAGCCGCCTGGATGGAACCGCCGCCGGGACAATGGTGGATTTTCTTTTTGCTTGGCGCTATCTGGCTGGGCGATTCCTTTGCACTTTTTATCGGGAAGCATTTTGGGCGGCATCAGCTCATGCCCAGCATTTCGCCAAACAAGACTATCGAGGGTTTTTTCGGCTGTTTTATTGGAGTTTTTATCATGGCCGCTATCTGCAAAGCGACCGTACTGCCTCACATAAATACCATACACTTTATTGCGATGTCGCTGCTTATCGGAGTATTCGGTCAATTGGGGGACCTGGTGGAATCGCTTTGGAAACGGTCACTGGGTATCAAGGATTCATCAAACCTGATTCCCGGACACGGCGGTGTATTGGATCGTTTTGATTCCCTTATCTTCGCTGCGCCGGTACTCTACATTTACCTGCGGTATATTATTCGATCAGAATGGTTAAGCGATTTTTTGATCTGATATTTCTGGGCCGACCGATGCTGCTGGTGCCGGTCTGGACGGTGTTTCTGCATTTTCGGATAGCTGTCTCACACGATACCTTTTCCATTGAAAAGGCGCCGCCGCTTGACGTGTTATGGCAACTGGCCGCGATTTCCGCAATCGTCAGCGGGGCTTATGTCCTGAACCAGATTTATGATCGCGAATCTGATCGTATGAACGACAAGCTGCATTTTCTTTCGAACGGAATTATATCGCTGCCTCTTGCCTGGACGTATTATGCGATACTAACTTGCCTGGGACTGGGACTGGCTTTTGGGCAGAATCTGTCTTTCGGTTTTCTGGCGGTTCTGATGGCGCTGGTCGGGGTTGGGTATTCAGCGCCGGTAACCCGGTTCAAGGATAAACCAATCAGCGGACTTATTGCCAATGCCGCCGCCTACGGCATCCTGGTGCCGGCGGCTGTTATTCAGGATACCGGCGGGCATCTGATTCCGGAAACGACGCCCTATTTTCTGGCGTTGGCGGCCGGGCATGTTCTGACTACGATACCTGATTATCACGGCGATATTGCTGCCGGCAAGGCGACTGTCGCGGTCGTACTGGGGCGGCGCGTGGCACTCTGGCTGGCGCTGGCCCTCACGATCGCGACGATGATGTCGGCACTGTACTGGCAGAATTTCGAACTGGCCGCGGTGGCGCTGGTAGCTTCTCTGGCTATTCTGTTTATCAGTCGACAGCCGCAAATTACGGGCATCACGGCAGTCTGCAAACTGCCGA
>CAZGLR010000017.1:24388-28040 GCA_964526635.1 uncultured Ignavibacteriales bacterium
GGCCGGTATCCATGCCCCTTATTACCTGGTATTTCTTTTGTTGACATTGATTTGCACCCGGGTCTATTATAGATGGCGATTTGGAATGACCTACCCACGGATGGGTTAAGCGATGAAAATATTGGTACTGTATATAGTCGTTTCGTTGTTTCTCGTCGGTTGCCAGAGCGCGCCGAGATATGGCGGTGTGGCACATACCGCCGAGGGCGATTATCGTACCCGAAGCCGGAATACAACCACTGATTCGACCATTCAGGTGACCGCCCAAAATTATGCCGTTGATCCCATCGCGCTGGGACATATTATCGATCAATACCTGGGGAAGCCCTATTCAGGTCAAATCGCTGGGGTCAAGGGCTTCGATTGCAGCGAATTCGTCGGGCGGGTGTACTCTGAATATGCTTCGATTCACCTTCCGCGCACGACCAAAGATCTGTTCCGAGCCGGGCGGGCGGTGCAGCCCGGTGACCTGTATTTCGGAGACCTGGTCTTTTTTGATACCGGTGGGCGGGGTGTCTCGCATGTCGGCATTTATGTCGGCTTCGATGAATTCGTGCATTCGTCATCATCGCAGGGGATAATCATTTCGAATATAAATGATAAGTACTACAGCAAGCGCTATCTCGGTGCCCGCCGGGTGATGGAATAGAGTAATTTGACACGCCGACAGAACTCATTGCCATCAAGCGGGTATACACTTATAAGAACTCTATTTCACATATCAGCTGTTTGGATAGGCATGGGGTCTTATGAATAACAACTCAAACAATAATTTCCCCGCCGGGGGACTGGTCGCGGCCAGTCTTGTTATCGGTGTTTGCCTGATTATTTCAACTATCCTGATCGGCTCCACACTGGTCAGGGTCAAGGGGATGGGGCAGACTATCTCTGTCACCGGGGCGGCTTATAAACCGATCATGTCGAATTTCGCGATATGGTCAGGGGCGATTACCGCCACTAATCCGACGCTCGATGGGGCATATGATCAGATCGAATCCGGCTTGACCAAAGTCCGGGCGTATATGAAAAAGCATGGTTTCGAAGAATCGGAATATGGGGTTAAGCCAATCTCTATCAGTAAAGATTACAACCGCGACCATGTCTTTACCGGCTATACCCTGCGCCAGCAAATTGAGATCGAACTGGACAGCATTCAGCGAGTTACGGAGTTGGCCCGAAATAACTCGTCGCTTATCGAGCAGGGGGTCGAGTTTCTCTCGTATTCGCCGCGATATATGTTTACCGGTCTCGACAGCCTGAAGCTGGAAATGATCGAAGAAGCGACTGAAAACGCCCGCTTGCGGGCGGAGATGCTGGCTGGAGCGTCGGGTATGAAGGTCGGATCACCGCGTTCGGCCCGGGTTGGGGTGTTCCAAATCCGCCCCCGTCACTCGCAGGAAGTTTCCGATTACGGTATTAACGATCAGACCTCGATCGAAAAGGAGATCGTGTGTACCGTTCATATTAACTTTCTTATTCGCTGACAGTGTGCGCTTGTCGTCGAGAGCCGTAGTCCGCTAAATTATTGTGTCTTTCCGTCCTAAATACTTAGAAAAACTGTCCGATATTTTGAATAGAAGAGAAATACATCTTTTCTAAAAGGAAGGGCATAGTAATGAGCAAAAGTACTCCTGATTGGGAAGTTGTTCCCGATGGTGGGGCTGCGATTAATGATGAGGAGCTCAAGGGACTGACATCCTCGTCGTCGGACAAAAAGGCAAAGCAGCATAACCGCCTCGACGATACGACTGCACAAGAGACGACATCAAAAACAACTGAATCCAAAACCACATCCCGTCCCAGCCAGCGGGTCACGGTTCCGCCGCGCAACTCGCGATCACATGAGTTGAATACATTGATCGGGAGTACCATCCGGCTCGAACTGAAGAAAAAGCATGAAGTGCGGTCGCTCGCGTTTATTTCCAATAAGGGCGGGGTGGGAAAGACGCATATTTCGACCAATATGGCGTTTTATCTCTCGCGCCTGGATAAAGAGGCGCTTTTGATCGATCTCGATCTGGGCAACTCCGACGTCACCAACAAACTCGGCTTTTATTGCGAAAATACGATCAATGACCTCTTGCAGGGGAAGCGCAAGAGTGAACAGATGATTTACACCACACCGCATGGTTTTCATCTGGTAGCGGGTGAGTCAGGCAACCTTCGCCTGGCCAATTTGAATACGCCGCAGAAACAGCGGTTCATTCGCATGCTCAGGGAAATCAGTAATGATTATGATTTCGTAATTTACGATCTCAGTGCAGGAATTGCCTCGACGACCCTGGATTTCGCGCTGGCGCAGGATCATCAGATTATTGTTACGACCCCGCAGGATATTGTCGCCGGATACAGTTGTATCAAGGCGGCCTTCCATCGCTTCATGGAAGTCGAAACCAAATTGGCCGAACGCGATAAATCATATAAGCCGCAGAAAACCTTCCGGCCGTTTGTGATCATGAACCAGGTGCCAACGTTTTCAACGGGTAAGGATTTGTTCGAAAAGATCCAGGCGGTGTGCAAGCACAATATCGCCGAGGAAAATGGTTTCTCGCTTCAGGTGAATTTGCTCGGGGTCGTGGCTGCCGACGCCAACCATGTCCGTGAAGCCGAATTGAACCATTTCCTCTACAGCAGCAAATATGGTGGCTCGCATACCGGCCAGTGTTTCCACTTCCTGGCCCATAATCTGACCCAGTATCGTGACCCGGACAAAATGGAGTTTACCTCCAAGCTCAAACGGTTCGCGAATCTGTTTGTCAAGTCGATCGAAGAAGCGAATTACGCGGGATAAGAAGAGTCAGCACGTATCTATCCTGCGCTACAGCAGAATTAATTTTACAAACGGGCTCTTCCTTGCTCCCGCCCCGGCCGCTTTTGCGGCCGGGTTTTTTTGTACGTACTATGATAAAAAATAGCTGGCACATAACGGCCGTTGCCGTGTATCTAAGAGTGATATGACCGACAAGACCGCCAGACCGAAACATATTCCCCAAAAGCCGGGCGTGTATATGATGAAGAACGCCCGCGGGAAAATTATCTATATCGGCAAAGCCAAGAATCTGCGGAACCGGGTCAATTCATATTTCCGTTCGGCGGAGCACCTTGATCCTAAAACAGCCATCCTGATGTCACGGGTTGACGATATCGCTCTTATGGTCACCGATTCGGAAGTAGAGGCGTTGATTCTCGAAGCCAATCTGGTCAAGGAGCACAAGCCCAGATACAATGTTAACCTGAAAGATGACAAGCGGTATCCGTATCTCAAATTGACGGTAAATGAGCTGTTTCCGCGACTCGTGGTCACCCGCCGGGTTGAGCCGGACAATGCCCGTTATTTCGGGCCATATACTAATGTCACCGGCATGCGCCGGACTTTGAAATTCCTGATGAGTCATTTCGGTTTGCGGTCGTGCAATTTCGAGATACCATCGTCGACAGGCAGAAAATACAAGGTTTGCCTGGATTATCATATTGGCCGCTGTGGCGGAGCCTGTGAGAATTTAGAATCTCAGGAAGAATATGCGCGTCATGTCCAGGATGTACTCATGTTTCTTTCCGGCCGCCGGAACGATCTGATTAAAAACCTGCGGGAGCGGATGGCGCAGGCATCGGAAGACCTTGAATTCGAGCAGGCCGCACGGCTGCGGGATAC
>CAZGLR010000017.1:28050-37669 GCA_964526635.1 uncultured Ignavibacteriales bacterium
GGAATCAGTACAGCAGCGCCAGAAAGTGGATACGACCGAATCGGTCGACCGCGACGTCATTGCCCTGGCCCGTGATGCCGGCGATGCCACCGCCGTGGTCATGCAGATTCGCGAGGGCGTCCTGATCGGGCGGCAGGATCTTCAGCTTGCGGTTGATAAATCCCAATCTGAATCCGACATTCTCTCGGGATTTTTAAGCCAGTATTATAATTATGCCGAGAATCTGCCATCGGAAGTATTTTTGCAGTTTGAATTTGACGACAGTGAAATCATTGAAACCTGGTTGTCCGAACAGAAAAAATCGCGGGTTCACCTTCGCTTCCCGCAGCGCGGTGAAAAATTAAAACTGGTCGCCCTGGCTGAGAAAAACGCTCGGTTGCTTTTGGATGAACTGCTTTTACAAAAGAAAAAATACTCCGAGCGCGTCCCGGCAGCCTCTGCTGAACTGCAGAAAATTCTTCGTCTCGAACGGGCGCCATTGACCGTGAGCTGTTTCGATGTTTCCAATCTGGGCTCGACCGACAAGGCGGCGTCGCTGGTCTATTTCGAGAAAGGCAAACCGAAAAAATCAGGGTATCGCCATTTCAAAATAAAAACAGTCGAGGGCCAGGATGACTTCGCCTCGATGCGCGAAGTGGTCACCCGCTATGTCAAACGCTGCGATGAAGAAAGCAAACCATTGCCGGACCTCATGATGGTCGATGGCGGCAAGGGGCAGCTTGGGATTGCGCATCAGGTTTTGACTCAGCAGGGGCATGGCACCCAGCCGATTATCGGGCTGGCCAAACGGCTCGAGGAAGTCCATGTGATCGGGCAACGCGATCCCATCTCGATTCCGCGAACATCACCGGCGCTCAATTTGTTGAAAAAGGTCCGCGATGAGGCGCATCGGTTTGCGATTGAATATCATCGGAAATTGCGTACAAAGCGGACAATCGCCTCAGATCTCGACGCTATCCCGGGTATCGGGGAGAACCGCAAGACAATTCTTCTGAAGACGCTTGGGTCGTTGTCACGAGTGAAAACAGCAACTGTCGAAGAACTGGCGGCGGTGCCGGGCATTCCGAAAAAGCTGGCGCAGAAGATTTACGACCATTTCCGCACAGAAATCCAAAGCGCCTAAATGTCGCCACGATAAACTTTTACTGTCTTTCTGCTACCCTTTTTCTCCGAATTGGTTATATTCCTCTATTGCCCGCGGGGGTGGCGGATAGTGACGGAAAGCAGAGAGGTTATCGTGGACGAACTCATTTATCTTGACAATGCCGCTACATCCTGGCCCAAGCCGGATGTCGTCTATCAAAAAATGATCGATATTTACCGGAGCTGCGGAGTAAATCCCGGGCGCAGCGGTTTCGACAAAGCCATTGAGGCCGGTAATATACTCCATGATCTCCGGCGGCAATTGACCGCATTCTTCGGCGGCGATGTCGCGGTTCCCGAACGGCTCTGCTTCAGCTATAATGCCACCGACGCCCTCAATCTCATTATTCAGGGCGCCCTTCATTCCGGTGATCATGTCGTCACGACCAATCTGGAGCATAACTCGGTTATCCGTCCTATCAATCATCTGGTGCGGGACCATCAGGTGGAGGTGACGTATGTGCCTTTTGATGAACTTGGTTTCGTCGATCCCGATGATATCCGCAAGGCGATTCGGCCCAAGACGCGACTGGTGATGGTAAACCATGGTTCCAATGTCATCGGGACAGTTCAACCGGTGGCCGAAATCGGTGCCGTATGCAAAGAATATGGGATCATTTTCGCGATCGATGCCTCCCAGACGGCCGGCATGGTACCGATCAATATGTGCGAAATGAATATCGATGTCCTGGCCTTTACCGGACACAAGTCGCTGATGGGCTCGACCGGCATCGGCGGGCTGTGTGTCCGCAAAGATATTGAACTGGGTCAGAGTCGCAGCGGCGGCACCGGGGTGCATTCGGCGTATCCTTATCATCTCGAAGAATATCCCTATCGCATGGAATTCGGGACGCCCAACATGGTTGGCGTGGCGTCGCTTTATGCCGCCCAGGAATGGTTGGCGCAGAATGGCGGCGTAAAAGAAATTTATGCGCATGAAATGACGCTGGCCAAAAAACTGGTGGCGGGATTCAAAGAGATTGATGGAGTTATCACGTATTGCTGCGATAATATGGACAATCATCTGGCCACGGTGACCGCCAATGTCAGGGGCCTCGAGGCCGCTGAAGTCGGGATGATGCTCGATGTCGATTTCAATATCGCCGTCCGGACCGGATTGCATTGTGCGCCATTGGTGCATGAGCAGCTTGGTATCGCTGATTCCGGCGGCGGGGTGCGTTTCAGTATCGGGCCGTTTAATACCGAGCAGCACGTTGACCGGGCGATTGAGGCGATGACCGAGATTGCCAAACGAGCCGAGGATATCACAGCGCTGCGGGCAAAATCGGATCAGGGGTAACCAAATTCTTCCAATCTCGTAAAACTGAAGAAGCGGACGACTTCTATATTACGGATAGATATGAAGCAAGCTGAGTTAGCAGAAAGTACTCATCCCGAACCCCGCATCCGTTTCGGATGGCTGCGGGCGGTGCTGTATTCGATCGCGCTGATTTTTACCGTCCTGATTGTCTCGACGATTACCACCCTCTTTCTCATGATGATCCCGGGCGTGACGCTCGATGATCTCTCCGGTAAAGAAATAGCGTCACCGTTTGTGCTTATTATCTATGCTTTCTTGCTGGCGGCGGTTTATGGTCTCACTGTTCTCTTTCGCAAATTTATCGACCGCCGCAGTATGGCCGATTTGGGCTTGATGTTTCCGCGGGAAGCACGGCGCGATATGCTTGCCGGTGTCGCCTGGGGGGTACTTCTGACGACCATCACATTCGGCTTGCTCTGGGCTACCGGACAAATAAAAATTATCGATGTCCAGCCGCCGGTGTTTTCGATGCTGTGGATGCTTCTGACCCTTATTGTGGCGGCAACTTTTGAAGAACTGACCATGCGCGGGTATATCCTGACCAATTTCGCAGCATCGATGAACAAGTTTGTAGCGCTGGGCCTGTCATCTGTTCTGTTTACGCTGATGCATTCGCTGAACCCGAACATGTCAGTCTTGTCGGTGGTCAATATCTTTCTGGCCGGGTTCGTTCTCGGTATCTATTACCTGTATCGCCGTAATCTCTGGTTTCCGATTGCGCTGCATATCGCCTGGAATTTCACGCAGGGCCCGGTCTGGGGTTCGCCGGTCAGCGGCGTGGACAGTCCCAGTGTTCTTAAATTAGCGTTTGGTGAAAACGATCTTCTCTCCGGCGGCCGGTTCGGGTTCGAGGGATCTTTGATTACGACTTTCGTGATGGTCTTCGCCATTATAGCCCTGTGGGCGATATACCGGCGGCAGGAAGCTATTGGCAACCCGGATTAAGCAGTGGGAAGTGTATGGCTGCTTAAAAGATATCTCTCCGCCTGGAAATATCTAAGAATTTGTTTCACGCGCTGTTTTCTTAATCAACTTCCAGGCCATCTCGACATCATCGCGGGTCACAATCGCCTGCCCGATAGAAAAACGCAGGCAGTACCGGTCCTGTAGTTTGGTATGCGTGATATATATCTTGCCGGTGGCATTGACCGTTTCGAGAATCCGGTGATTGATTTCATCGAGCCGTTCTTCGTCAGCTGCTCCCTGCGGATGATAACGGAAGCAGACCAATCCGAACGGCACCGGGGCAAGCATTTCAAAATCCGTCTCGCGATCAATTTCATTTTTAAGCCATTGCGCCATATTAATGTGGCCTTTGATAATCTTCTGTATCCCCGAAACACCATAGCTGCGAATCACAAACCATAGCTTTAGTGCCCGAAAACGGCGTCCTAATGGCACCCCCCAGTCGCGATAGTTATTGACCCTCTGATCTTCGGGAGTCTTGAGGTATTCCGGCATAATCTCAAAGGTCCGAATAAGTGTCTCTTTGCTTTTCACGAAATACGCCGAACAATCGAAATTGGTCAGCATCCATTTGTGGGGATTGAACACGAAACTGTCGACCTGCTCGATGCCGTCGATCATCCAGCGCATTTCCGGCAGCACCAGGGCCGATCCGGCATAGGCGGCATCGACATGCAGCCAGATACTATTCTCGGCGCAGATATCGCCAATCGGTTTGAGCGGATCGACCGCTGTCGAACTGGTCGTCCCGAGGGTGGCGATAACACACAATGGCGTAATACCCTCGGCCAGATCTTTAGCGATTGCATTGTCGAGTTCACCGGGGATCATGGCGTATGCCTTATCGACCTTAATCCTGCGGATGCTGTCCGATCCCAGTCCGGCGATTTTGACTGCCTTATCAATTGATGAATGTGTTTCAGTCGAGCAGTAGATCGCGAAATGCTGTCCAAAGGGGTAGCCGTGTTTATTTATCTCAAATCCCGAGATTTTCTCTCGGGCTGAAAGGATGGCACACAGGGTCGCAGTCGAGGCGGTATCCTGAATGACGCCATCGAAGCTTTTGGGCAGACCGATCATTTTTGCCAGCCAGCGCATCATCATCTCTTCCAGTTCCGCCGCGGCCGGCGAGGTCTGCCAGATCATGCATTGTGCCCCGAGGGTGGCAGTCAGCATCTCGGCCAATACCGAGGGCGGGCTGCTGTTGGCCGGAAAGTAGGCATGGAACGACGGGTGCTGCCAGTGGGTCATTCCAGGGATAATGATCGCGTTGAAATCGCGCATGATCGAATCAAATGATTCGCTGTCTTTCGGCGGATTACCGGGGATTTGTTTTTTGATATTGCCCGGCTGCGTATTCGAGCGAACCGGCAGGTCGCGGATATTTTCCAGATAATCGGCCATCCAGTCAACCAGATCGTGACCATGTTTGCGAAATTTGGATATATCCATAGTGTGCAGCCTTCTCAGTATCTGAAATTGCGAGCAATATATAATAACCACAAACCTCATACACTACCGGAATTATTCGAAAATCACGAATTTACTCGATCTGTAAAAATTGATTGTCCCGGTATTGACAAGACTATATGTTAGAGTTGTGAGTACAGCACCCGATAAAGTATATTCAGTCACGGCTGTCAATCGCATGGCCCGGTATACCATTGAGGAATCGTTTCCCTCAGTCTGGGTCGAGGGCGAAATCTCCAATTATCATCATCATGGCAGCGGCCATCGCTATTTCACCCTGAAAGATGATACCGGCCAGCTCGGGTGCGCCATGTGGCGATCCTATGGCGAAAGCATGCGCTTCCAGCCTAAAAACGGTCTCAAGGTTATCGCCGAGGGCTCTTTGACGATTTACGAAAGGGCTGGTCGATATCAGCTTTCGGTGCGCAAGTTGTTGCCGTCGGGGATGGGAGAGCTGGAACTGGCCCTGCGGCAGCTTCGCGAAAAACTCGCCGCCGAAGGCATATTCGATCCGGATCGGAAGCGGCCGTTACCGCAGTTCCCGCTTGCGGTCGGAATCGTAACGTCCCCAACCGGCGCGGTTATTCATGATATTATCCGCGTGATGCGCCGTCGCAATCCCAAAATCAACTTATATCTCTGGCCGGCCGAAGTGCAGGGTGAAATTGCACCCCCGCAGCTGATCGAAGGCGTGCGCCGTCTTAACGAATTCGGCGACGTTGATGTCATCATCATCGGGCGCGGCGGCGGTTCCCTGGAAGATTTGTGGGCGTTCAATGATGAGGGCGTGGTCCGGGCGGTCGTGGAATCGAAAATCCCGGTAGTATCTGCGGTCGGTCACGAAGCAGATATGACTCTGACCGATCTGGCCGCTGATTATTCCGCCGCGACGCCATCGATGGCCGCCGAAATAGTCGCATGGCCACTGGCTGAGTATCATGCAGTTATAACCGGTCATCTTCGGGACATGAAAACGGCTGTGGTATCGCTTGCCCGGGAATACAGTCATCAGCTGCGACGGGCCATAGAGGCGCCGGTCATGAAGCGACCGGTGGTATTGCTTGAAAACAGGTATCAGCGACTCGATTCACAAATCCGGCTTTTACACTTGCTCGCGGCCAGGCGGTTTGATACTTTCAGGGAAAGGACGGCCAGGGTTGTTTCGCAACTGGAATCGTTATCGCCGCTTAAGGTCCTTTTACGAGGATACTCAGTATCACGATCACGTGTGACTGGAGAGGTGATCAGGTCTGTTCAGCAAGCGCCATCGGGTACTGACATCGAGACAATTCTTCCGGATGGCCGCCTTCTCAGCACCGTCAGCAGATACGAAAAGGGGAAGTCATAATGACACCCAGACAAAAGACTCTGGAATTTGAGACAGCTATTGAACGGCTTGAGGAAATAGTATCCGTCCTCGAAAGCGGTGAAGCGTCGCTGGAAGAATCGATGGAGCTATATACCGAAGGGGTTAGGCTGGCTGAAGTCTGTAATTCCCGTCTCAAGGATGCCGAGGGGAAAATTGCCAAATTGTCCCGGCTGGCCGAAACGTTTGCTGAAGAACCGTTGGCTGTTATTTCCGCAGAGGATGATGATGAGTGAGGTAACCCGGATGGCTCCGCCGTACTGTATGGTCGAAAAGCAAGAAATCATCAATACCTGTATTGACCGGTTTTTGCCATCGGAAGCGACCTACCCGCAGGTGTTGCATGAAGCGATTCGGTATTCGGTGACAGCCGGCGGCAAACGGCTGCGTCCGATCTTGGCGCTTTGCGCCTTTGAAGCCTGTGGCGGAAGAGGAGACCGGATTTTCCCGGCTGCCGTAGCGCTTGAATTTGTCCATACCTATTCGTTAATCCACGATGATCTGCCCTGTATGGATGATGATGATCTCAGGCGGGGATTGCCTACCTGTCATAAAAAGTATGGCGAGGCGGTGGCGCTTTTGGCCGGTGATGCGCTGCATGATCTGGCCTTCAGTCTCATGGCCCGTACCGGATCGACCCGGGCGGTGCTCGAACTAGCCGAAGCCATCGGTACGCAGGGGATGCTGGCTGGACAAATGGCCGATATGGAAGCCGAGGGCAAAGATCTGACGCTTGACGAAATAACCTATGTTCATACACGAAAAACCGGTATGCTGATGCGCGGCTCGGTGCGTATTGGCGCTGTTTTGGCCGAGGCCGAAGAGCGCTTGCTTGAGCGAATTACCACCTACGGTGAAAAAATCGGCCTGGCCTTTCAAATCATCGATGATATCCTGGATGTCGAGGGCGATGTGGCCGAACTCGGCAAACCGATCGGTTCCGATTCTAAAAATTGTAAAGCTACGTACCCGTCGATTCTGGGTCTGGAAAATTCTCGTGCCTTGGCCAGTGAATTGATCGATGAAGCGGTCACGGTTATCAGTACCGGCGTGGCGGAGCCGCAGGATTTCATCGATATTGCCCGTTTCATCGGAAGCCGTCGCCATTAGTGAGACAACTGCCAAAAACACTTGCCGCGACAGTGTTTGATGCCGTATTCTAAAGTATATGCGATTTGGTATTTTTGCAAATATGAATCGGCCCGATGCCGCCCAGGTTATCGGGCGGATTATCGCATGGGCGGCCGGCCGCAATATCGGTATTAATCTCAACGAAAGCATTAATAATACCGACAGCACGCATGTCACTCAGCTTCCGACGGAAGAGATGGCGGCCCAATCCGATATAATTATTTCGCTGGGCGGTGATGGCACGATGTTGTCATCGGCACGGGCAGTGGGTAGCCATGGGACGCCCATCCTGGGAATAAACCTTGGCTCACTGGGATTCCTTACTCAATTGACCCCGGTCGGGGTAGAGGAGACGCTCGATTCAATTGCTCAGCGGAAGTTTTATACTGAACCGAGAATGGTCTGCGAAGTTGACATCGAAGGCGAACAGGAGCTGGCCTATACATGTGCACTCAATGATGTCGTGATTGACCGGGGGTCTGTCTCCCGTATGATTCATCTCGATTTGTACGCCAATGATCATTTTATCTGTTCTTATGCGGCCGACGGTTTGATTATTTCCACACCGACTGGATCGACGGCCTACACGCTGGCTGTCGGCGGACCGATTGTTAATCCGCTGCTGTCGGCCTTTATCGCCTCGCCCATCTCGGCCTTTTCGCTCACTACCCGTCCCATACTTTTCTCCGGAGAAGATGAATTGCGAGTCGTGGCCCGTTCCAAACACAGCGCACCCGTCGTAACGCTCGATGGTCAGGTATCGTGCCGCCTGGCGGACGGAGACAGCGTGACAGTGAAAAAAGCCGATTTTGTCGTCAATTTTATCGTCTTTCGGCACAATTCATTCTATGATGTTCTGCGTAATAAACTACATTGGGGTAGATTACCGGAGGGGCGCCCCGGGGATCGCCCCAAGTATTATTAATAGTTCCGGCCAGGCCGGGCGGGACTACTGCCGTTGGCGATTTCTTGTTGGATAAGAAGGCCGAGAAAATCGTCATACAATCGGAATCGGTACCGGTACCGGTGCTGATCGTCCGAGGGGAAAGTTGATGAATATGAAGTTATGGTATTCAGGATTTACTGCCTGTTTTTTAATCATTTGCGCCATTGCACCGGCGGTCGCCTGTGAATTCGATCTCTGTTCATCGACAACCTATGGACGTATCCTTGCCAATACCATCGATGAGAACCTCGAGCAGCATGGCTACTCGTTTCCCTGTCAGGCCGGCGATATTGTTACGATAAAAGCAACCAGAAACAATGGTACCCTGACGCCCCGGATTGAGTTATTCAACGAGGCCGATTTCCGCATTGCGGCGGCCGGCACCGGGAGTCCGCGGGCCGACATCAGTCGCTTCAGGATCCCTGAAGACGGTTCTTATCGGGTTGTATTCCAGGACGCGCTTTCGACCGGAAAGGGTGATTATACGCTGGCCGTGCATTGCATCAACCGCCCCGGCAGTGTTAGCGGTATCGATTTCGAGGATAATTTATTTGACACGCTGTTTACTTACACTGATTTACATGTCTATCAATTCGATGGAACCGCCGGGGAGCCGATAATCCTGCAGATGATAACGCTGGATATCGCAGTGCGTCCTGAACTTTCGCTCTTTGACTACGAGGGCAATCTGCTTATTCGTGACATCGCAGATATCGGAGATAATATAGCTGCTATTCTGAATTACACGCTGCCATACACTAATCGCTATTATATCGTCGCCGAAGGCGGGGTGGGTACCGGTGTCGGCGATTATATGATAATTTTACAGCGATTAATCACGGATATCGATGATAATCCCGGTCAGGTGCCGTTTGTAAATTCACTGTCACAGAATTCTCCGAATCCATTTAATCCGAGCACGAAAATCGCTTTCAGCCTTGAGCGCCAAAGTGCGGTTTCGCTTGATATATTCAATATTCAGGGGAAACGGGTGAAAACACTGGTTCAGGATATGCTGCCGCCCGGACCGCATGAGTTTATCTGGGACGGTATGACGAGTACCGGTCAGCAGGCGGCATCGGGAATATATTTATACCGTCTTCGTACCCCCGAATTTATTCAAACGCGTAAGATGATGTTGATCAAATAGTTCGGATCATTGCCAAAAAGGTCTTGCGCGGCGAACTACCTCCAATATATATTTACTGGCTATCGTACCGGGCGGGAGTAACTCAGTTGGTAGAGTCACAGCCTTCCAAGCTGTTGGTCGCGAGTT
>CAZGLR010000018.1:0-18354 GCA_964526635.1 uncultured Ignavibacteriales bacterium
AGTGACCCAGAGTTCGAAAAACGATCCACCCCCATGCAGGCCATCCTGATTCGCAAGGCTCTGGAGTTCTCCGAACCCACCCCCGCCGGTCTGCCCGCGCACTTTTTCCCACACTCCAAGCTCAGCGGCGAGGAATTCATGACCAACGCCCTGCAGCACCTCCGAGACCTGCTCGAACCGCAAGACTCCGATGACTAAGTTCTCCCTCAAGCCTCTTCAGAGCCCTTCATCCGATTGCGCAGCCCGGAGAGGTAATTATCGACAATGTCGCGGAGGCGCGGCAGATTGCTTGGTTCAAGATATGGCGAAAAGAGCGCGGCATTCATCCAGCCCAGAAGCGAATCGAGTTCGCCCCGATTGCTGCCGGCGCCGCTGAAAACCAGTTCAGCCCGGCCGGTTCTTGGGTTCGTTGTCAGGTATGTCGCAAACGAAAGCACCTCTGTCTTGAGCCGTTCGTTCATCTCGGAAAACGGTATCACTTCACCGTCTTTGACGACACCCAATTGATCAAGCTGATTGAGCAGAGGGACATACATCAGAAGATCACGGGGAATCGTCCTGAGACTCAGGGCCATCCCGATTGTTGTCGATGTCATGCTGTTGAAGGTCGAGGCTACCAGCGGTACTGATCCGGACACGGTATCGACGCGATAATCCAAAAAGGGATCATACGTCATAGGCGGATTTTCGAGGAAACCAGGCAAATCGACCTGGGCGGCAATTTCATCGAGTTCTTTAGTTGTCTGGTCAAACTCTTCGCGATAAGCAGCCAGGGCTGTTTGCGTATCCTCGGCACTATACCTGGCCTTCATGGCCGTAATGTAGCCATCGATGCGTTCTTCCTTTTCGGCGACAGCTTTTTGCAGCATCGAGGGATCGGCGGTGCAACCGACGGCGTACGGTGTCGTTTCCAGCAGCTTCCATTCGCTAATCTTGTCCGTCCAGATATTCTTATCGGTATCGGCCAGCATGGCTTCGATAGCACTCACTGCCTCGGTTCGCAGCATTGATTTGCGGAAACCATCGACTTTTTCCAAATCACGGATCATGCCATACCAGGCGCCGCCGCCGCCACCCCGCAAGCCGAATCCCGGTGGTGAGTTGAGATATTCGGTCGCCGATTTACGGATTTGTTCGATACGGCTGCGGGCGCGGTCATTGAATTTCCGGAGCTGTTCGGAATCCGGCTCATAGTCGGCGATAACCTTTAGTTCGTCCCGGATGAGCTGACGAAGGTCAGCCAATTGCGCTCTGGTCACTTTGTCGGCATCAATATTACTCACACCCACAAATACCGGGTGCCCGGTGTGATCATCGATTCCCGCCCAGACCGAGGTTGCGCCGATATCAATAACACGGGTGTCGGAATTGATCAGTTTATTATAAAGATTCGATGTCTGACTGCCGCCGAAGCAGTAAAGGAATGTCTCGATCAGTATCTTTTCCTGCGGATCGAGGTCTCCCAGATGCGCCGGCCAGGCGAAGGCGGCATTGCCCGGTTCCTGGGCATTGGATCCCGGATAATGAGTCAGGCTGATTTTGCCCGGTTCGGCTGAAGAACGTGAGGGCGGAATCTGAACCGTGATTGGATCGGCGTTGGGGCCGTCGGGGGTATCATCAAGCCGATTGAGAACCTGATCAGCCTGACCAAGAAACTCCTCCGCCGGCATTGTTTTAGGAAGTGTAATGATAATACCCATGTTGTTTAGCTGATAGCAGCGAACATGGAAAGCCCGCAGATCAGATGGCTGCATCTGGCGGATTGCATCCGGCGCACCGCCGGAATTATAAGATAGGATGTGGTCTTCGCCATAGAGCATCTTGTCGACTTCACCATACAGATAGTACCAGTACTTCTCGAACGCACTGACCATCTCGGTGTACACTGTCCCTTTCTCTTCCAGTTCCAGTTCGCCCGTTTCGGGATCTGCGGTTACACCGATATGGCATACCTCGCGGCGGATTTCTTCATCGGTAAAATTGGGGTGAAGCAGGGCATCGAGTTTGGCTTCGAACAGATCAAAAAAGATCTCATTGCCGCCCTCGGAACTGAAGGGATACGCCGTATAAATCTGCGAGGTGTAGGCAGTACTTTTACCCAGCGACATATCTTCCAGGGTTGCCACGTAGCGGCCGCGATTGCCCTTGCCCAAAACAAGATGTTCACAGGTATGTGGTTCACCCATATCCGAAGACGGCGGCGAGTTTATCCAGATAAACCCCTGGGGAACCGACTGAATCTCGAAAAGATCGATCGTGTATCCGGTTTTCTCGTGAACGAAACGGGCTCCGAAAGCTTTTTCTTTGCCATTGAGGTAAGTATTTTCGACACGAAAACCGTGTATAGTCTGATCCGTTGTCAGTTTGTCATAATAATCTGTAGCCAAAATTCCCCCTGATGTTAATAAGACTGCGATGCCAATGAGGATGGCTGATGTGACTCCCCGGTACGACATGGGTGCTCCTTTGCTTGTGCTATGGAATGTTTATCCGGCGGGCAAAATACCGAGACTGCGTAGTTCATAATATAGTATACTACGAAAAAGCGGCGCATTCTATTCAAAAAAAAGGCGATATCCGCGAGGGGTATCGCCTCAAACGCCCACAAATCATGTCCTAAATCAGGCCTCTTCCCTGGCCCAGGGATCGTTCATACTGGTGAACTTGCCATCTGACATCAAAAGGCGCATCACCGCGGTGACATGCTTTTTCTCGGCATCGATAATCTTATCGAGTTCCGTACCCGCGCCGATAATATCACGCATGGCCTGATAATACTGCAACGTCGATTTCTCGAAACTCAGGGCCCGGGTCAGCGCGTCGGTCTTGCTTGAGATAGTGTCGGTATTCTGGAAATAGTCCTTGCGGAAATGCTCCGATATGGCTGTAGCACGAAGATATTGATACAATTCATGCTGTTGTTTATCGGGCGGATCCTGCGGGACTTCGTTGGCTATTTTTCTGAACTGGGCTTCGTGTACTTTTTCATCCTTGACCAGTTGAGCAAACACTTCTTTCAATTCTTTGTCGTCACTGAATTTGCGTTCCATACGGGCATAAAATTCAGCGCCGAGTTGTTCGGTGACGACCGCCAGTTCGACGGCCTTGCGCAGAGTCAATTTCTCCATATTCGTGACCTCCCTCGGGATGTTCAAACTCGTATCATAGAAACTAATGGAATTCACACCTGGCGCAAGTGAATTTCGAGATTGTTTTACTACTGCCGGTGGTTTTCTGCATTACGATGATTGAGACGAGTATCGAGGTCGGTCGGCAGTTCAATAGTAAAGGTCGAGCCTTTGCCCACCTCGCTCTCGGCGGTGATAGTCCCCTGATGATCCTGAATAATTTGAAAACAAATCGATAATCCCAGTCCGGTACCGACGCCCACACCCTTGGTCGTAAACCCCGGGTCAAATATCCGCTTGAGGTGTTCCGGCGAGATGCCCTTGCCGCTATCGGAAATGCGGATAATCACACGGTCAAGTTCAAGACCGGTACTGATAGTAATTTCACCATCACCCTCGATCGCCTGGCGGGCGTTATTCAGGAGATTCAAAAACACTTGATTCAGCCGCCCCGGATAACAGGCGATCGGCGGGACTTTGCCGAAATTCCGATTTACTTTGATATGGTGCTTGATCTCGTGATGAATCAGCGTGAGGGTATCTTCAAGCCCCTCATGAATATCAACAGTCTTGAGTTCGGCCTCATCAAGGCGGGCAAAACTGCGTAAGCGCCGGACAATAGTCTTCACCCGGTCGTTGCCGTTTTGAATGACCTTATTGGCGTTATCGATTATTTCCATTGCTTTTTTGAGATCGGCATCTGTTTCCAGCAGGCCCTCCGTATTATCCGATAAGACCTTCTTCACCTTGTCAATCGCCCGCATCAGGGTGTTGTGCATACTGCTGGCCGCCCCGATCGGCGTATTGATCTCATGGGCGATTCCGGCCACCAGTTGTCCCAACGAGGCCATCTTCCCCTGCTGTACCAGTTGTCCCTGCGTCTGCCTTAGTTCCCGATTGGTTCGCTCGAGGTCTTCGAGGACTTTTTTCAATTCGGTAATATCGTGGGCAATGCCGATGGCTTCGATAATGCTGCCGGATTGATCGAGAATGGTCGAGGCATTGGAGATGATCCAGCGGTATTCCCCTGATGCTGTTTTCATCCGAAACTGGTAGTTATTGCTGATGACATTCCCCTCTTCATCGCAATCACAGGGCATCCCCTGTTCCACCCATTGGCGCTGCAGGGCGGCATCCTCGGGAGGCATCAGATCAGCCAGGGGCCGCCCAATCCAATCGGCGGTCTGGTAGCCGGTTATAGTTTCAAACTGCGGTGAGAGATAGGTAAAACGACCATCGCCGGACATCGAATAGATAACATCGGTGGCGTTTTCAACCAGGGTTCGGAAACGGGCTTCGCTGACCCGGAGCGCCTCGACCACCTGGCGGCGTTCAATGTAAGTACCGATCATTTCGGCCGCGGTACGGAGCATCTGAATGTCCTGATCATTGAGCTCCCGCTCATGGCAGCAGTCATCGAAGCTCAGCAGACCATACCATCTGCCGTCGACAGTAATCGGCAGGGCCAGCACCGAAATAATCTGGAAGCGACTGAGGATATCCTGTTCTCTCCGGGGAAATGTTTTAACAACACCGCCCACAGCCTTCCCCTCGAAAAGCAATTCCTGCCAGCGTTCGAGACCGTCAGCATATGCAAAGTGGTCCCTGAAATCGGGCAATTGCGTCAAGGGATGACTTCTGCCATCGGTGACTTCATACTTCAGCCTGATACTGAGCCCATCTTCAGGATGCTGGAAATTCTCAAAGAGATACACGCGGCTCGCTTCGGGGCCGCCCATAAGCGCCTTCAGGGCATTTTCAATGGCCGTTTTTTCATCCGGCTCGGTCAACAATGCCTGTGAACAGGCCGCCAGATGTTCTTCATATCGCGCCCGCACCGTCAATGCCTCCTGGGCTTTTCGCTGCAAGGTCACATCGCGACCGATACTGCAATACCGCACCAGAATATCCTGATCGTTGACAATCGGGAAGGCGGACAGGTCCATTGTCCGGACGCTACCCTCACGGTTCCTGACCAGTATCTCTCCCCTGTAAAAACCGTTTTTCTCAAGCGATGACCAAATACGTTTGACGGTTTCATCATCAATAAGCTGCTGAATGCCGGTATCCAAAAGCTCATTCTGTGAATAACCGGACAACCGTTGATGGGTCGGATTAGATTCGATGTATTTGCCATCGGTATCAAAGATGACCATACTGTCTTTGGAATTAAGAAACAACTCACGGTAAATCTTTAATCGTTCTTCCGCTCGCTTACGATCGGTCATATCGATACCGATGCCGACAATGTACTCGACAGTGTTATTTTCATCATGCAGCACCGTGGTTGTCCAGGTGACACTATGCCGGGTGCCGGAACGATCATACCAGAATTCATCGGTTTCAACTGGTTTGCCGGTTTTCAGGACGTGTTCGAATTGTTTCGAAATAGCGTCCTGGTCCTGCGGCTTGAAAAACAACTCCTGGAATTTTTTACCGATTACTTCGTCGGCCGCGTACCCGCTGAGTCGTTCGCAGGCGCGGTTAAACCGCACGATTCTCCCATCGGGATCGAGTATTACCACCAGTGCTCCGGCCGTATCGAGAACTGTCGTAACGAAATTACGCTCGCGATCGAGTTCTTCTTCCATTCGCTTGCGGGATGTAATATCGGTCAACGCACCGATAACGACCTTATCTGAACCGAGTTCGGTCACCACCAGTGACATAGTCACCCAGATCGCTTTGCCGGTCCGGGCCTTTAACTGTAATTCAAAACTGTCAACCTTGCCGTCTCGACGCAGAAATTCCAGTACCTGTCCGCGCACCGAGGGATCATTATAAAAACTCAGGGTACGCATACCGACCAACTCTTCGCGATTATACCCGACCAGCCGGCTCAGATGGGCATTGGCATAAATCACCAATCCGTCTGCCAGACGACTGATGATAGTCGGCACCGGCGAAGCTTCCACAATCAAGCGCAGTTGCTCTTGCGATTTTACACTGGCCGTAATGTCCGGATATATCCACAGCCGACCGTATTCAACTCCGTCGGCATTGGTGACCGGCAGGGAAAAAACCGCCACCAGACGATTCTCGGGGGCGGTCAGTTCAAGCACCCGTTCGCGGAATTGTTCCTGTTCAAAAAATTCTGCATCGAGCGGATCAGCCCGCCGTTCAAGTTGAGCGACCAGTGAACGAAACTCATCGGGCCGGGCAAACTTGTCGACGACAGCAGCGAGCAGATCATGATATCGGCGATCAATGTAGTCGGCGGCAATGATGCCGAAAAAGTCGTTCAACTGACGGTTTCCGGCCGAAATGATGCCGTCGTTGCCCACCATTACAATTGCCGAGGTGGAACTGTCGAGCATGGCCTGAAATTCGTCGTTTTTACGCGTCAGGTCAGCCAGGAGTTTCTGCATTTCTTCATTGCGCCGTTCGAGTTCATGCTGCGTAGTCATGAGATTGATATTGGCCTTTCTCAATTCATGGGCGGCATGTTCGAGAAGACGGGCTTTTTCATCAAGGGCCGTATTGGCTTCCTGCAGAGACCTGGTGCGCTCCTCGACCTTGTGCTCAAGACCCTGATAGGCGCGTATTGCGCTGATTTGAAGCCCCACCATGTTGGCAAAGGTCTCGAATCGGGCAATATCCTGGCTGTCGAGTTCGCGGTCATGATGCTGGTTGTTGCCAACAATCAGGCCGACCACGGTATTGCCATCGCGAATGGGCGATATAACTATGGCTTTGGTGCGGATGACCTGTCCATCTCGCTTCGGCCATCGCGGATCATCCTGCAGATCCCGGACAACGACCGTTCTATTTTCAGAATAACTCTCCTCGAAATGAGGCGGCCAGTCAAGATCATCACTCTCGACACGCATCCGAAAACGCTCCAGCAATTCCGGCGAATCCTTGGGGAAACTGATCGACCGTATCATGAATCGAGCGCCATTATAAAGAAGAAACGTGCCGCGATCGAAATCAAGCGTATCGGTCAGGAACGTGGCGACATGATCGAACAGCATTTCTTCGCAGGCAATTGTTGAAAGCCGTGCCGAAAGCTTGTTTAACGCCAGAAGCTGAGAGTTGGTATATATCAGACGGTTGGTCCGTTCCTCAACCAATGCCTCGAGTTGCTCGCTGTATTCGGTCAGCTGTCTTTGCAAATGTGAGTTTTCTATCGCCTGATGAATGGTGATCTCGATATCATCGATGTTGAGCGGTTTGAGAATGAAATGATAAGCACCGTGGCGAATAGTCTCGACCGCCGCCTCGATAGAACCATGAGCAGTCAATATCAAATATGGCGTGTCCGGTGCGATCGCCCTGGCTCTTTTTAGAAATTCGAGGCCGTCCATACCGGGCATATTGAGATCACACATGACGACATCGAACGACTCGGACTCAAGCAGGTCCAGCCCCGAGACACCATTGTCAGCCCCGGTAACGTTAGCCCCGCGGTCCGTCAGCAACTGCGCAAATTCACTGCGCTGCCGGACGTCATCATCAATATATAATACCCGAATTCCATCCATCGTCGGTGGCCTTTATCAGCAGGATCCCGCCCTGGCGGTCTCATCTTTCTAACATATATCGACCGGATAGTTCCTGGCAACAGATATTGTCTGTTATCCTGATGTGGAGTGAGAAAACAAAATCAACTGAGTGGTGGTAATGGCGCGGTCTCGGCTGTTTTCTCCATCTGTAAAGCCTCTCTACGGCAAGATCAGACTGTATCTCAAAGAATCCGGAACGATAATGGATGTTTCAAATTTCCCGGATGGCTGTTTCGAAGATCATTAATCACTTCCAGAACGACGGGCGAAATACAATCAGCACCGTGAATATCTCGAGGCGCCCGAGCAGCATGCAGAAAATCAGCACCCATTTTCCCGGAATCGGGATCCATGAGTAGTTTTCGATCGAGCCGACACCATTGAGCCCCGGGCCGATATTGTTGATACATGACGCAGTAGCCGAAATAGCAGTCATCATATCGGGGACGAACAATGTCATGGCAATCGAACTGAGGACGAACAGCATCATGAAGAGTATGAAAAACGATACGATATTGACAATACGATCTTCATCGATCTTAACCTCGCCCACCCGGAGCGGTGCGATCAGTTTGGGCTGAGTCAAACGGCGCAGTTCGCGCCATCCGGTTTTAATCAGCACCAGGATACGGATCTGTTTCATCCCTCCTCCGGTCGATCCGGCGCAGCCGCCGAAGAACATCAGCGTCAGAAGGAGGATGCGGGCGATATCCGGCCAGAGATCAAAATCGGCGGTTCCATAACCGGTCGTGGTGATAATCGCCAGCGCCTGAAACAGCGACGTTCGAATGGTACTGTGGAAACTCGTAAACTTTTCTTCTTCCCGCGCGACATGCTGCTCAAAATCCGCCTGCGTGGAAATATCGATTCGATAATGGTCATACGACTTTTCAGCAGGCTTCAGGCCAACACTGCCGAGAAGTATGGCCAGAAAGACAGCGACGACTATAACTGTCCGGGTATAGAAAATAAACTCCCGGTTGGAAAACACCTCCGACAGGCGCCCGCGCAACGCCGAATAATGCAGGAGAAAATTAACCCCGGCCAAAAACATAAATATGATTATCACCCATTCGATATAGGCCGAATGGTACGCCGCAATCGACTGGTTTTCCGTTGAAAATCCGCCGGTCGCCATGGTTCCAAAAGTATGACACAGACTATCGAACAAATCCATGCCGCCGAACAAGAGCAGAATTACTTCAAGCAGACTCAGACCGGCATACACACCCCAGAGGACCGTAGCCGTCTGGGCCAGCCGCGGACGCAGGCGATCGGCCGATGGTCCCGGGATCTCGCCGCGAAACATGGTATACCCCGAAACTCCCATCGCCGGGAAAATGACCAGCGCCAGGGTGATTATTCCCATTCCCCCGAGCCAGTGAGTCAAACTTCGCCAGAACAACAACGAGTCCGGCATCGCTTCGATATCAGTGAGTATAGTCGCACCGGTCGTGGTGAAACCGGACATAATTTCAAAGAAAGCATTGGTGAAGGCCAGGAATACACCCTGCGCATCATGAACGGGTGACTGGCTGAGAAAATAAAGAAACAGCGGAATGCACCCCATCAGGGCGAAGATAATCCAGCCAAAGGTCACGATGGCGTACCCCTCGCGGATAAACTGCTCATTTTTTTCTGACCGATTGAAAAACGATATCGCCGTCCCGATGACCAGACAAGCCACAATTGCCAAAATAAACCCGACCGTCTCCGGTGATGACATAGTCGAAGCAAGCGAGAGCGGAATCAGATCAAAGACAGCGATACCGAGCGGGACAAACAGAATAACAGCGGTGAGCTGCAAGAGTTTGCCGATAGCGTATGCGACAGCGCGACCGTTCATAGTATCAGACGTTGGCTTTACTTTTGCCTTTGAATAATTTCTGTATTTGTGAAATAAATTTTGTGTAGGCGATCACGATAACATGATCGCCGGGCTCGAACGTCGTTTCACCATCAGGGACAATCATAGTCTTTTTGCGGATAATGCTTCCGATCAGTGCGCCCTGACGGGTTTTCTTCCAGATCTTCTTGAGCGGTGTTCCGGTTATCGATGATTCATCGGGGACCACCAGCCGCAAGACCTCGATATCGGCCTCTCCCAGGCGTACTACACCACCGAAATGGCCATGACTGATAATCTGCATAATCTGCCGCGCCGCCGTCACCCGCGGATTTATAACATGATCAATACCCAGCGAATGAAACAGCCGGTCATGATGATATTCCATCGATACCGCCGTAACCTCCCGAGCGCCCTCGGCCTTGGCCAGAAGGGCCGACATCATGTTGTAATCGGCTTCCTCGGATGAGGCAATAAAGAAGTCGGCCTTTTTAATGTCCAACGAACGGAGCACATCCGAATCAGTACAGTCACCATGAATGACTTCAGTCCGGGCCAGTGATCCGGCCATCTCCTCGGCATGCTGACGCAAGGGATCGATTAAAGTCAGCCCTGAGACCTTCCGCTCAATCGCGGCCGCAACCTCAGCCGTGATCAAATTACTGCCGGTGACAATCGCCTTTTTGATCCTGACATTATCGGCATTAATTAATCCCAGAAATGACTCCACCGCTGACCGCGGAAACAGACTGTACACCTTATCTCCGGGTTCAATGACAAAATCGCCGGGAGGGATGATGTTCTTGTGATCGCGAAGAACCGCCGCCACCAGAAAAATTTCAGGCTCCATCATCCTGCGCAGTTCGATCAGGGATTTGCCGGCCATCGGCATACCGTCTTTGATCCGATATCCGCGCATAAGAACGTTGCCATTCTCAAAATTTATCGCATCACTGGCTCCCGGCGTTTCAAAATACTGGAGGATGGCATCGACCACGACTTGTTCGGGAAATATAAAATCGGTTACGCCCAGATCAATCAGGCTGACATGGCGGTCCGGAGAGACAAACTCACGGCTCCGCAGGCGGGCGATCCGTTGCGGAACGCCATACTGCTTGGCAATACTGCAGACCAGGAGATTAATTTCATCAATAGGAGTAACCGCGATAACCATATCGGCCTGCTCGATACCGGCATTCTCCAGCGCCCGCGGCGACGATCCCGAGGCCGTTATCACCTGAAGATCCATCTTCTCGGCAATCGTCTCGCCGATTTCCTGGTCGGCCTCGATCAGCGAGATCGTATGTTTTTCATAGAGGAGCTGCTCGGCCAGACTATAGCCGACCACACCTCCGCCGATAATAACAATTTTCACGTTCGGTTATCCTGTTTTATCAACCACCACGGACCAGGGAAGCCCTATTATACTTATCGACGCCTCCCCTGCAAAATGTTGCCCTACATAAAAAACCGGCCATATCACGGCCGGTTTTTCGATTTTGATGTCATACGGAAAGGTAAACGGTTGTTTCGATTATTGTCAAGGTTAAAAAGCAAGTACCTTATTGCGGTAGATATAATTCCCTTACCGGGCAACCCCTTCGGAAACCTCCTCAAACTGCCGCAGCAGCTCCTTCTGGCGTTCGGAGAGATTGGTCGGCGTTTGGACATTTACAGTTACATATAGATCACCGCTTTTGTCATCAACCTTGAGTCCGGCGCCCTTGAGCCGCAACACCGTCCCGGGCTGCGTCCCCTCCGGAACTTTGAGCATGACCTTTTGAGCCAGCGTCTGAACCGGGACTCTGGTCCCCAGCGCCGCCTGCACAAAGCTGATATCCACCGATGTCCGGATATCTTTGCCCTCGCGATCGAACTTTTGCTTATCCATATCGACTCTCACTTTAATTTTTAAATCTCCGGCCGGGCCGCCGTTGGTCCCCGGATAACCCAGACCGCGCAGCCGGATAGTCTCGCCATCGGCGATACCGGCTGGTATTTTGACTTTGATCGTCTTGCGCTTTTTGACTGTCCCTCTCCCCCGGCAGGCCGGGCAATCCTCACCGCGAATAACACCCTGTCCCAAACATGAGGGGCAGGGCCGACTGATCGAAAATCCGCCCTGGGCGAAAGCCGTACGACCGGTTCCCTGACAGCGCGGACAAATCTTTTCCCCGGCCCCGGTCACTTTCCCGCTGCCACGGCACTGATCGCATGATTCGGGGACTCCGAGGCGTACGGTTTTAGTTGTCCCGGCTTGGGCTTCGGCGGGCGCAATGGCTAATGATGCCGTCACTGTACGGCCCTTTTTCGGTCCGGTGGGGCGCGGCTGCCTTCGCGCACGGCTCCGGATATTATCGCCAAACATTGATCCGAAAATATCCCCAAGTCCGCCGCCAAAGAGATCGTTGATATCAAAATCGCCGCCGAATGCCTGCGAGAAATCCTGATTGGTGTAGAAGCGGCCGCCGCCACCGGGAAAACCGCCGGGCTGACCATAGGCCTGCCCACCACCGAAACGGCGCATGGAATCATATTGCTGCCGTTTCTGATCGTCCGACAAGACACTATAGGCCTCGGAAATCTCCTTGAATTTTTCCTCGGCCGTCTTATCGTCCTTATTACGGTCCGGGTGGTACTTCATGGCCAGTTTACGGTACGCCTTTTTGATGGCATCCTTATCGGCCTTTTCATCCACACCAAGTATGTCGTAGTAGTCCTTCGGCATCTATATCTACTTACGTTTCTCTCACTCTCATGACAATCGTCAGATAGAGATTGTCGACCTTTAATCGTTGTGTCATACCGCTGGCGACATTGGCCGGAATCGTTATTCGGGCTGCTCTTTTATAATCGACCTCGCCGGTACCGCCGCACTCCGGGCAACGATAAAACGCGATCTGCCCGAACCCGTAACAGCGACGGCATTTGCGCACCAGTGGCACAATCAGCTTCACCGGCCCGCCACGCCGGGCCTCATCCGGATTCAGCTCGAGATACAGATTCAGGAACTCAGGCGCATCGAGGTTAAAAAAAGTCAGGACTCCATCGCGCAAATCATCAAACACATCCTGAACCTGTCCCCGCTGCCTCGGGATATTGAGATGAACCACCCATTCGGCCTTTTCGGCAACGTCGATACCATTTTGAAATCCGGCCAGTCGTTCGTAGGCCAGAAGGATTCGTTTGAACTTCTCACCCGAATCGCCGGTGATATCCGGATGATATTTTTTTGCCATACGCCGAAAGGCGGCTTTGATTTCCTCAGCGCTGGCATTGCGATCTATACCCAGTTGTTCAAACGGATCTGAAGTCATATCACATAGTATACGAGTCGAATCTATGCGTCAATCAACAACCGTGAGAAAAGGGCCCCGCAGGGCCCATTTTCTTACTTATCATCATCGACTACTTCGAAATCGGCATCGACCGAATCATCCTCAGGCGCCGGTTGTGCCCCGGCGCCATTGCCACCGGGGTGCGGACTTGACTGTTGCCCGGCCGACTGCTGCTGATATACCTGCTGAGCCGCAGCGTGCCAGGCGGCATTGAGATCATCGGCCGCCGCCTTGATCGCGTCGGTATCATCGCCTTTCAGGGCTTCTTTGACACGTTCCACAGCCGCCTCGATCTTCGTCTTTGTGTCGGCGTCAATCTTGTCGCCGACATCGGCCAGATTCTTCTCGGCCATAAAGACCGCCTGATCAGCCTGGTTGCGGATTTCAACGCGCTGCTTCTTGCGTTCGTCATCCGCCTTGTTGGCTTCGGCATCTTTAACCATCTGCTCGATCTCAGCCTCACTGAGACCGGATGAGGTCTCGATGCGAACCGACTGTTTTTTGTTGGTGCCCTTATCAACAGCCGAGACTTCAAGAATACCGTCTGCCGAGATATCGAATGTCACCTCGATTTGCGGGATACCGCGCGGCGCCGGCGGAATACCATCGAGGAAGAATTTCCCGATTGTCTTGTTATCGGCCGCCATCTTCCGCTCACCCTGAAGCACATGAATCTCGACGGTTGTCTGGTTGTTATCAGCGGTTGAGAAAATCTGTGACTTCTTGGTCGGGATCGTCGTATTGCGCTCGATAATCGGCGTACTTACACCACCCAGCGTCTCGATACCCAGTGTCAGCGGAGTTACATCCAGAAGCAGCAACTCCTTGACATCGCCGGTCATGACACCACCCTGGATAGCGGCACCGATCGCGACCACTTCATCGGGATTGACCGATTTGTTGGGCTCACGGCCAAACAGCTTCTTGACTGTCTCGCTGATTTTCGGCATACGCGTCATGCCGCCGACAAGGACGACTTCCTTGACATCGCTGAACGAGATTTTAGCGTCTTCAACCGCCTTGCGGCACGGCTCAACTGTCCGTTCAACCAAATCCTCGACCATCGATTCGAATTTGGCTCGGGTCAGATTCAGATTCAAATGCCGCGGACCATTTGAGTCGGCCGTGATAAACGGCAGGTTGATACCGGTTTCCATGGTCGCCGACAATTCGATCTTAGCCTTTTCGGCCGCTTCTTTCAAGCGTTGCATGGCCATCGGATCTCTCGACAAATCGATACCATCGGACTTCTTGAACTCACTGACCAGCCAGTCAATGATACGCTTATCGAAATCATCACCGCCAAGATGTGTGTCGCCGTTGGTGGCGAGTACTTCGAAAACGCCATCAGACAGATCCAGAACGGAAATATCAAACGTACCGCCGCCAAGATCATACACTGCAATCTTGCCGGTTTTGCTCTTGTCAAGACCATAGGCCAGCGCGGCCGCGGTCGGTTCGTTGATGATTCGCCTGACCTTGAGTCCGGCAATACGACCGGCATCCTTGGTGGCCTGACGCTGACGATCATTGAAATAAGCGGGGACAGTAATCACCGCCTCGGTGACTTCCTGGCCGAGATACTCTTCGGCAGCTTTCTTGAGGTACGACAAGACCATGGCCGAAACCTGCGGCGGGGCATATTCTTTGCCTTTCATGATCACGCGCGGCTCGCCGTTTTCATTGCGTTCGACCTTGTATGGGAAGTTCTTGATTTCCTCGGTCACTTCATCGAACACACGGCCCATGAAGCGCTTTATTGAAAACACAGTGTTTTCCGGGTTGGTCACTGCCTGTCGCTTGGCCACCGATCCGACAAGTTGTTCGTTGTTTTTATCAATTGCCACAACCGATGGTGTCGTACGACCTCCCTCGGGATTGGTAATCACCCGGGGCTCCTGCCCCTCGATAACCGCCACACACGAGTTGGTTGTACCTAAATCTATACCAATAATTTTGCTCATTTGCCGACTCCTTTCACAATTCAAGCTCCGACCACCCGGACGGAGCTTGAAATCGAATACAATTTTTTCGAATCAAACAGCCTACTTCACTTCGATATCGATCTGGCGAGGCTGCGCTTCCGGTTTGACCGGAAGGGTTATGATAACCTGGCCGTTTTTGTAGTCGGCTGATACCCCGGATTTGTCAATTGTCTCCGGCAGTCGATAAACCCGCGAAAAGCTGCCAAAAAACCGTTCCGAACGGACTATCGTCGCTTTTTCATCTTCCGGGCGCTTTTTTTCACCTTTAACGGTCAACAAATCTTCCTTGATCGAGATATTGACATCCTCGCGGCTCACTCCCGGCAAATCGGCGACAATCCGGAAATCATTGACGGTCTTGATGACATCCATCTGCACCGGGAAATCGGCCACTTCAAAGTAATCGGCCCGGCGCGGTGCGATGGAAGAGTTGGTCACGTTGTTCTCACGTCGTTGGGGACGGCATACTGTTGCGATCATTTTGACACCTCACTTTTCTCTAAGATTTTCAGTTTCTGATGAGAAGTATTACAAAGCGCGTGCCAAAACAAGTAAGCTACTATACTATAAGGGTTTATGATTATCCGCTAATTTTCCAAAGACAACCCCAACTGCCACCATGGCAGACATAGGGCCAGTTTGGCATTTCAATATGCCAAATGAGCCGCCATTGTGACAGATGGTCGTCTATAAACGGTTCTGGATTTTATTGAGAAAAAGACGAGCTGTTTTGCTCAAGGTCGAATCCCCGCTTCCGGCCTGGCCATTCCTATGGACTTCAATCGCCGCCCGGGATTCATCATCACCGATTTTCTCCAGCGCTCCAATAACTGCTTTTCTGATATCATCAACCGTGGCATTGCCTGAGGCCAGCGATTTCAAGGCCTGCGGATCATTGAGCAACCTGGTCAGATAATCACCCGCCTCGACCGAACCGGTTTGTCCGAGCGCAGATACAATTCTGCCGACTTCCCCCTTTTGCCGCGGCAACAGGTCAATAAAAAACGGTACTAGATCGCTGCGACGGGTCAGGCCCAGGGTGATAATGGCGGCTTCGCGAATGCTGCTGTCGAGATCATCACATAAGATCATCAGAAGATCGACCGCGTCATCTCCTCCGATTTTCTCCAGGGCGCTGATTATCTCGCGCCGTATCCGCACATCCGGATCGGAGATGCGCAGGCGCAGGGCATGGCAGGCGGCGCTGTCGCCCAGATTGCCGAGAACAAAGATGGCGTTGCGCACAAGGTACCATTGCTTATCGGGTAGTTCATGGCGCGCTTCCATACGATAAAAATTCGGTTCCTCCCGCAGAATTTCCGAGAAAACACTGACCGCCGGACGGCCCAGTTCCGACAGGAGTTTCAGACATCGTTGTCGCACCGAACGATCCGGGTGAGTCACTATTTCAGCCAGTTGCAGGGCGACTTCTTCTGAACGGATGCTTGAGAGGATAGTTCGAATCTGAATTAATTGCGGATTATCCGGCAATTGCAATTCGCGAATAAGGCGACCGATCAGATCGGCCTGGTTGAGCGAATCGAATATTTTTTTCACAACAACTGAATCATAGGTAACAATGCCACCGGATTCGCCGCGTCCCGCGCTGATTACCTTCAAAAACGCAGCGACCGGTTCATAACGGCGTACCGATAAAAGTGACTGCATTAACAGGGTAGAAATCTCGGCGAATTCAAACGTCTCGCGACCCTGGGTAAACAGGTGCTGGTTATGACGCAGCAGGACATCAAGAAACTCAACCTCGCCAATCGACAGCGCTGTCTTGACCATCTTTTCAAGAAGAACAACAGCCCGGTGCCGATAGCGGGAATCTGAATGGGCCAGATAATCAACCGTCTGTTCGGCCACGGTAGCGGCCTTGCCGATACGCCGGGTGCGAATCAGGCGAGCGAAGGCCTCACGGTATTCATCGAGATCAGCCGGGGTAAACTCGTCACTAAAGATATTCTTAATATAAATATCAATGGTGTTGTTTTGATCGTTCACCATCGGCGTGGCAACCGCCAGGGCGGCGGAAATGCTGTTCATGATTTCCCGGCCGCCATTGAACCGATCCTGCAATTCCCGCAACAGGACTTCGCGCTGCGGATGAAAATCGAGCGATTTTAAAAGACGGCCGAAATCGCGCAATTTATCTGCAATGGATTCATCGCTGCCGATTATCCGTTCGGCTACATCAATGAGTTCCGACTGGCGAAGCTGTGAGAACCGTTCGGGGAGAATATAACTCACAATCTCTTTGTGATAATCTATGCCGGTAGCCTCGGCCAGGGCTCGGGTATCTTCAAAATCGGCGTTGAGCAGATTCATGGCCAGATCGGTTTCTCCGGAAAAGAAGTTGGCCACGATACGGCGCACCGATAAATCCTCATTAACGTGGGCCCGATAGTGAATTCCTGTGTCGAAGATCTTCTCGCCCAGGGGATCATTGACCAGGATAGTCTCTATGTTGCGCTTGTGCAGAAACTCGGCCAGATGGAACTCCGCGTCGAGCTGATTGAGTCGCAGGGTTATCCGGCGAACCATCTCACGCAAATCATCAGTCGTAACGGCATCCGAAATCAGCAGCGAACGCAATTCGAGTTCCTGCATCCGTTCCCGGAAGTAATCAATATGGCTCGCGTCTTTCATCTGGATATTGTTTACATAAAGACGACCCCGGGTGAAATGCAGGGCGAAGTATTTCTTGAAGGCAAAAACCCGCTGCAGGGTCATAAACGGCTGATTTATGGCCTTATGCACCAGGGGGTGATCACAGGAATAAATGCCGCCCTTGCGACATGCGATAAACAGTTCATGGATGACATCAGTCGATACCGCGTTGATATCTGTTTGCAGGTTGTTTTCTTTTGGATTGATAGCCATGCCTATTTATTTCCCTTCAAGCAATACAAGCGTTCTTTTCCCGTTGCCACATAAATAAAGTCACCGATAACAACCGGCGGTTGAACGATCGGCCCGGCGAGTTCCCGGCGGTGGAGCAGAGACCCGGTAGTAGCATCCAGACCATAAACGCTGCGATCATGCGAGCCAACGACAATCACATCCCCGCATTTCCGTGGAGGTGTCGTAATAACACCATCGGTTTCATAGCGCCATATTTCGCGGCCGTCACTTGCATCAAGACACAGAACTGTCCCGCTGATAGTCGCTGTATACAATCGTTCCTTTCCGCCGGCAAACCCGCCACGCACTTCCGCACCCGGCGGGGACTCCCAATGCACGGTGCCATCGGTAGCATTCAAAGCAGTGATAGCGCCATCGGCTGTCGACAGATACAGGCGCTCTCCGGCGGCATACATAGGGCCGATGACGTCGGAAGCGAGGATCGTGTTCCATATGGGCGTACCGGTAACCGTCTCCAGCGCCGCGATTTCGCGACTGCCGAAGACGCCATAGACGGTTGAACCGTGGAGGACAGGCGTCACGCTCACTCGCGCCGCCGGTTCCGACTGCCAGATTGGCTCAAGGTCCGGGAAGCTCAATGCCCTGATTCCACTGGTAGTGCCGATAAATACCGTGTTATTCTCT
>CAZGLR010000018.1:18364-37134 GCA_964526635.1 uncultured Ignavibacteriales bacterium
TCTCTACTATCGGCCCGGAACGGATTTCTTTTATAAGCGCCCGGGACAATGTCTTGCCGGAAAAGAGGTTCCTGACTTCCATCCGGCCAAAGGGCACCCGTTTGATCAGGATCACCAGGGAGTCTTTGACCTGTGGATCAAGGATCAGGCCATGCCGTTTATTGAATCTGGCCTTGGTAGAGCCATCGGTCCTGTCCACAACGATAAAACGACCCCGTGAGGTTGTCAGTCCGAGATAGCGCCCTCCAACCTGCATCGGAGCGATCGCCGATCCCTTTACTTCTTTGTCGTATATTACGTTAAACGAAAAATCTGAAGTCGTACATATGTCGTGATTACCATTGGGTGGCGTCTCGCCAAAGGCGCCGAATTTTCGAGTCAAGTGCTTACCGGTCGAACAGCCGGTTACCAGCAATAAAACCAGCAGCCCATAAACAGCATACTTATAAGCACGCATCAGAAGTTCCATCCGAAGAAAAAGTCAGTACGGGTATCGTTCGATATCGTTTTGAAATCATGGGTACGCGAAAAATCGACGCGTAATACGACCAGGTACCCCAGGGCAATCCGAATTGAAGCCCCGAATGAGCCATGCCAGCCTTGCCATCTATCGTCCCAGCCAGTACCCATGTCATGGAAAAATGCTCCGCGGATGCCGCGCAGCCGAAAATCACCAATCGGAAACGCTATCAGCAAATCATTAATAAGCGGGAAACGGATTTCTTCGGAATTGAAGAGAATGTTACGATTGTAAAAATGTCGCCGGCTGAATCCACGGAACGACCAGCTCCCGCCCAGGTACAATCGTTGCGGTTCGAGGCCATCGGAGCTGTAAACAAAAAACCGGCTGGCCAGGCAGGAGAGCTGTTTGATTCGCAAATAATGCCTGAAATCGACCGATGCAATAGTGTTGAAATTACGGCCGGATTTGAAATCAAAAGTCGTACCCAGCGTAATGTTCAGACGTCGGCCATCGATTGGGCCGGTGGCTTCCCAGAGGCTGTTGTCGGAAACGAAACTGATAGTGTGGGTCGATGGTACCGCCTGCCGCCGCCGAAAAGTGTCGAACACATCTTTATCGGACCAGCGGATAAAGGCAGATGTCTCGATGCGATTGAACTTCGAAATAGGATAACTGAGATACAAGGCCCCCCCGGCCACCCGCTCGAAGTAGTAGCCATCGAAATCATTGTAGTATTCATCATACAGATGAAATGCACCGATACCCCAGTTCAACCGCGATGCCTGATGCAGATAGGTAATGCCGAGGTTGAAGCTGCTCAAGAACTCGTCCTTTTCACGGGCCGTATTGGACAGCAGAAAAATAAACGAATTATCTCCAAGCATATCGCTGATTGCCGCCTGGACGCCGCCAAGGGCGCCATGGACAACATCATAGGCTACAACCGACTGAGCAATATCAAGGCTGTATTTGGTCGTATATTTCAATGTCTTGGCTTCGCCGGCCTTCAGATCGATTTTGCCCGGCTTCCACGAAGTTTGCGCCGAGGCCTGGATGCTATGATCTACCGGAAGTGTATCATTGACCTTCGTCTTGTAAATATGAAAGCCGCGATTATGGTAGGCTGAAAAATATATCTGCTCGCCATCGGGACCGAAACGGGGATCAAAGGCCCCGGTAATATAATGGGTAAGCCGTGTTATCGAGCCATCCGGCTTCAGATTGAAAATATTAATCGCCGCCTCTTCCCCGCGGTCGGAATAGAAAATAATCCGGCTGCCGTCGGGGCTTTCCGATGGTCCCCGGTCATGATAATCACCCCAGGTAAGGCGGTCGATCCGGTTACCGAAAAGATGCAGGCGATACAAAGAATAGAAGCCATCTATACCGTTCTCGGCGCGGTCCGACGAGAAGATAATCGAAGTGCCATCATAGCCAAAACTGGGATCGCGTTCGAGGTAAATATCATTGGTCAGGCGCTGCAGGGAGCTGTCGTTCAAGTTGACCATGTAAAGATCAGCATACCCCTCAAATCGAAAACCGGTGAAGACAACGCGAGAGCCATCGGGCGAGAATCGCGGCGAGCGGATCGCCGATAAATCATCGAACTCATAGCGCTTGATCACTTCTTTCACGGCCAGATCGTAGAGGTAGAGAACATCCCGTTCCCTGGATTTCGATGCGAATACGATCAGGCGATTATCGAATTGATCGACTCCGCTGGTCATCAAATGCAGTGATTCGAATTTGGCCGAAAGATCTCCCTTGAGAAGGAGTTCGGCGCGATCCTTGTCGCCATCGGCCGGCATCATATAAATGCCGCTGTACCCGGCCTTATTGGCCTTGTAGATGACCCATTGTTCCGACTGGCCGTCATCTTTGGTCACAGTCAACGGAACCGGGCGAACCGCAAACACCTGCCGGGTCAATGGGGTCGCATCGATATCCGGCGGATCGAGCGACTCGATCTGTGGAAAATACTTTTTGCGAAGGTAATGGACCCATTTGCGCGAAACAGTCTCAATCGGCTCGCCG
Organism: uncultured Ignavibacteriales bacterium; assembly: GCA_964526635.1. Lineage (GTDB taxonomy): Bacteria > Zixibacteria > MSB-5A5 > GN15 > JAAZOE01 > CAZGLR01. The sequence goes on from CAZGLR010000018.1 coordinate 20,862, forward strand.
GTTACATACTCGACAATGCCCTCGAAATTCCGGGAAACATGCCAGCTATCGAACATCCGGGTGAGAACATCCTGACCGTATTCGCGCTGCAAGAAATTACAAATAGTCTCGCCCAGTTTGTACATGAAGTAACTGCCGTGATATATCCAGAGATTTTCAAAAGACGGCAGCGTGCCATTTATAACCATATCCCGGACTATCAGGTCGGTTTCGCTGTCTTCGGAGCGGGACCAGGTTTCGGCCAACCCTTCGGTGAACCAGAGCGGCGGATAGACGCCATAGCCTTTGCCGAATTCCCTCTGAATACGACCAATCTTGGACAGCATAAAGACATGAACGAGCTCATGGCGCAATATCCGGTCGAAATCATGAAAGGAGCCGTTGAACGGCATTACCACCCGGCCTTTGATAAACTCGGTAAAACCGCCGACATTTTCAGGCAGCATGCCGTGGGTGACATTGGTCTGCACGAAATGATTGGGACTGCTGTAGATAATCAGCGGGATGCGGGAATAGATTTCATGGCCGAATTTGGCGGAAAGGAAATCATAGGAGTTTTCGGCTGATTTGGCTGCGATTTCGGCCAGTTCGGCTTCGCGGAGATAGAAATAGATATTAAAATGCTCGGTTTCCATGATCCGCCAGTCGAAGTCATTGTACTGGACCTTGTTTTTGCCGAAATAGAACTGAGCGGAAAGCGGCGGTACCAGAATCAGGAAGGCGGCGGCAAAGCAAAGTAGTAATGTAAACAGTCTGTGCTTCATAGTTTTGACAGCGGTTCGCGCCGGGCGAACCGATTCCGGCCCCGTCCGTTAGACGCTGATACCCGGCCATTTGCTTGAAATATTCTTATTATATTTTATATCGACGACTTGGGCCGCTAATTCAACCATCCTTCAGGCGAATACCGGCTCTATATCCACATTCCACACAATTTCCCTCATAATCCAGGCCGGTAATACGAATCATATGCCCGGTGCGGACAATGAGAGTGGCCTGACAAGAGGGACAGCGCGTATCGGAATCTCCGGGAATACGCATATTGCCTACAAACACATAGTCACAATAATGCTTCATCGTGTCATAGGCATGCAGGATCGTCTCGCGCGGTGTCGGCGGGGCATCGAGTCTGTAGCTGGGATGATATGCGGACAGATGCAAAGGAATATTACGATTCACCGAGGCAATAAATTCTCCGAGTTTTCTGAAATCAGATTCTTCATCATTGTATCCCGGAATCACCAGGTTGGTGATTTCAAGATGAGCGGGGGAATCGGCAATGATGCGGATCGTCTCCAATACCGGATCCAGCCTTCCCTTACAAATGGCGGTATAGAACTCGGGTCGCATACCTTTCACGTCGATATTGAAGGCGTCGATTAGCGGCAGAATTTCTCGCAGTGGATCGGGATTGATATAACCGTTTGATACCACCACATTCATGCCTCCGGAGTCGCGGACGCGAGGTGCGGCTTCTTTGATATATTCAAACCAGATAAATGGTTCAGTGTAGGTATAAGCCACCCCGATTGAGCCATGCTTCCCGGCCACCTTTGGCAATTTTTCGGGCGGGATGTATGTGGTACCGACCGTCGCCTGCGAAATCTGCCAGTTCTGGCAATGACGGCACGAGAAATTACAACCGTTGGGACCGATCGAGACAATGTCGCTGCCGGGTAAAAAATGATACAGTGGTTTTTTTTCAATTGGATCGATAGCGATCGTGACGGTCTCGCCGAAATTATCCGTAAACAGCTCACCGTTTTCATTGAACCGGGAGCGGCAAATTCCTCGCTGCGCTGGTTTGATTTTGCAATTGGCCGGACACAAGCGGCACTGCACGAGCGTATCGTCCAGTGATACGTAATGCTGTGCTGGATATTTCATGATTTCAAGGTAACGAAAGAATCGGAATCGGCAAGGGTATCCATGATTTTTTCGGGCTGCAGGTATTCATTGCCCGAAAGCTCACTTTCGGCAACCTCTCCCTTGCCGGTTCGGACAAGAATGGTCCGACAACCGGCAGCCAGGCCGCAGGTAATATCGCTGAGTTTGTCGCCGATCATATAGGATCGTTTGAGGTCGAGGCCGTATTTTTCAGCGGCCTCCTCAAGCATCCCCGGTTTGGGCTTACGGCAGATGTTGTCGCCGGTATAGTCGGGATCATCGCCGTCGGGGTGATACGGGCAGAACAGGATATCATCCGGTTCGGCATTGTGTTCCCACATCAGTCGGGAAAGGCGGTCATGGACTGCGTTGACAACGTCGATGGTGAAAAACGCTCGGGCGACGCCTGACTGATTGGAAACGATAATGATTTTATACCCTGCCTTTTTCCACCGGGCGATAGCATCCAGCGCGCCGGGGATAAACTCGATTTTTTCCGGATCGGCCAGATAGTTATGATCGACAATCACTGTTCCGTCGCGGTCCAGAAAGACAGCCTTTTCCAGTTTAATATGATCGAGCATCTCCACGATATATTCGTAGACAGTATCGACATCAAGCGTCGTGAAACAATACTGCTCTTCGCGATAACAGGCCTCGTTGCCGTGGAGTGAACACGGGCGGCATTTTTCATCAGTGGCGATAATGCGATCGTGGAGCCCGCGCGGATAGAATCCAAGCTGCTCATGCGTCGGACCGAACAGGGCTGCGGTTGGTGTACCGACAGACGCGGAAACATGCATCAGTCCGGAATCATTGGTAATCGTCAGACGGCATTGTGACATAATATTGGCGATATCGGGGAAGTCGAGACTCTGGTGGATATGCTTCATCTCTTCCGGAATATGATCAAATGCCGAGACCTTGCTTTCTTCGCCGGGACCAAGAAAGATATGAACCGGCAGCTTGAAGTCATAGATGATGCGTTCGGCAAGCTGGGCAAAACGATCCACCGGCCATTCTTTGACCGGCGAACTGGCACCCGGGCAGACGGCCACCGCATTCCGCGGCTTTTCCATCCAACTGGTGTCCGGAAGAACCAGATCAGGTCGATAGGCGATGCGTTCGCCCTTGAGCTGATCAATGACTTTGTTGTAGAGATCTATCGTGTGCGGTACCGGGATAACGAATTTCTTCTCGCTAACCGCGGCTTTACGCTCCTTGCGCCGTTTGTTGTACACGACTTTATATGGCGCCTTGGTCAAATTGGCCAGGTGGAACGAACGAAAATTCTTGTGCAAATCGACGATCAGTTCGGGATTGAAATCATCGACATGCGATGACAATTCAACCAGATCAAAATAGGAACCCTTGTCGGGGAAACAGACAACTGAATCGATACCGGGCAGCATGCGGGCCAGCGACCGATACATACTGCGCGTGGCAATCGCAATATGCGCCCGGGGATAAAGAAATCGCAGGTTTTTAATTGTTGGCCCGGTGAGTGTTACATCTCCCAGACGACCGAGGCGTATGACAAGTATGCTCTTCATTGGTCACAAATATATAATGGCTGCAATCCCGACGACAAGGCAATAAACGCCGAAATAGTAAAATTTCCCCTTCGAGATAATTCTCAGGAGAAAATGAATCGACGCAAGACCGAAGATGAATGCAATTATCGCTCCGACCAGATAGCGGCCGATCATGGTGGTGTCGAATATTCCATTGTAATTGGAGACAAGATCGAGAACAAATGCGCCCCCAATAGCGGGTATCGCGAGCAGGAACGAAAATTCGGCGGCCACTGACGGCGACAGGCCCATAAACATCCCGGCCGTTATGGTCGAACCGGAGCGGGATATCCCCGGCAAAATGGCCAATGCCTGGGCGCAGCCGATGCCAAATCCGCGCAGCCATGTCATGTTTTCGGTTTTATGTGGGGCCAGGCGGCTTGAAAAAAGGATTACTCCGGTTACGATCAGCATCGATGCCGCAAAAACCGGCGAAGAAAAAACTGATTCGATCGTATCTTTGAGAAGCAGTCCAACCGCAACTGCGGGAAGGGTCCCGATAATCAGCGCCGGCAGAAGCCGTTTTGTTTCCGGTGTCGCCATCGATGGTTTTACACACAAGACAGCTAAACTGACTATTCGTCGGTGAAAATATACGACGACAGCGACCAAAGTACCCATATGAAGCCATATTTCGAGACTGACCCCCGGAATCTGAAGCCCCAGGGCATACTCACCCAACACCAGGTGACCGGATGATGATATGGGCAGAAACTCGGTAAGACCCTGAATTATACCCAGCAGGAGTGCATCTAAGTAGGTCATAGGGCAACAGCGGCGATGATAGTCACATCACAGCCGCAGTATAAAGTTAAAATCTCAAGAATTCCGCGCCAATTAAGAAGGCGGTATCATCGTCGAGTAAAACCTCGAAGTAAAACTCGGCCAGCGCCCGTACATCAAATTTCGCACCAAGACTGGCGGTCACGTCGATTTCGGTTTCGGAAGCACCATTGTCCGAGAGACTTTCAAATCGTAAGGCCAGACGGCCATATGGCGTAAAGGCGAAATCCTGACTGTTTGTTTCTATCGGAATTGAGCCTATCACAGAACCGAAGAGTCCGAAAATGCTTAGCCCGCCAATATCTGTGTATTGCAGGCCACCACCAAAGGCAAGGTCAAAGGGATTCTGGTACTGCTGTATATCCCAGAGTTGATACTTGAAATCACCGCCGAAGATAATGCCGCCGTCGCCGATATCCGGATCAATATAACCAAGTCGCAGCCGGCCCTCCACGAGTTCGGCGAAACCATATCGGATCGATCCGACGACGGCTGTGGCGCCATCGGCCAGCACGACGTAGGCGCCGGAGTTCCCGGTGGCACGATCAAGGCAGTCAGCGGTATTCATTTGGCCCAGAAATTGCGCTGAAACGCCGGCCGCACAGAGCATCATGATCAGCAAAATGACAATCGCATGAGAACGCACAAGAAGCTCCTTTCCTAACAGAATGTGGAACGGATATATATACTACATACATTCGGCCGTCAACTAAAACAGCCGAAAAGCCAGACAAGATTGATCTTGACATAAAACATATACGAATCTACTATGTGATCATTCTATGAGTATCATGGTTGCCATAAATCGCATACAAGTATCCCGTAAATTAGTGCAAAAGGGGGATCTCCCCTGACAACGGTGAGGTAGGCATGCAGCAAGGGCGTGAACACTGGGGCACCAAAATGGGCGTTATTCTGGCCGTGGCCGGCAGCGCTGTCGGCCTCGGAAATTTTCTTCGCTTTCCGGTGCAGGCGGCGCAAAACGGCGGCGGCGCTTTTATGATCCCATACCTCGTAGCATTGCTTCTGATCGGTATCCCCATGATGTGGGTGGAATGGACCGCGGGACGTTACGGAGGCGGTTTTGGCCATTCGTCAGCGCCGGGGATTTTTCAGGCTCTCTGGAAAAAGAATCCCGCCATGAAATACTTCGGCGTCATGGGCATACTTGGTCCACTTATCATATACATGTTCTATGTGTACATTGAGTCATGGACCCTGGCATACAGCTTCTACGCTCTGACCGGTTCACTCCTGGAAGCCGGACGCGCCGGTGAACTCACCAATTTTCTCTCGGGCCTGCAGGGACTTGAAGACAATACCTATTTCAGCGGCATCGGAGCCGCCTTTACCTTCTTCATAATCACATTTGTCATCAACATTGGTATCACTTATCGCGGTATCAGGGGCGGTATCGAGAAAGTCTGCAACATAGCCCTGCCGGTATTATTGATCTTCGGGGTGCTGCTGGCGATTCGCGTGCTGACCCTGTTTTCACCCGATCCGGCGCATCCGGAATGGAATTCATTCAACGGCCTCGGCTTCTTATGGAATCCGGATTTTTCGGCCCTGCGGTCGCCCTCGGTGTGGCTGGCTGCTGCCGGACAGGTTTTTTTCACCCTGTCGCTGGGGATGGGAGTTATCCTTACCTATTCCAGCTATTTGCGCGAAACCGATGATGTCCCCCTGTCCGGCCTCACTGCCGCCAGCACCAATACTTTTGCCGAAGTCGTCCTGGGTGGGTCAATCATCATCCCGGCGGCCTTTATCTTTTTCGGTCCGGCCGATGTCGTGGCTATCGCCAATTCGGGTTCGTTCAACCTCGGGTTCGTGACCATGCCGGCCATATTTACCCAGATTCCACTTGGGCAGCTGTTCTGCTTCTTGTGGTTTTTCATGCTGTTTCTTGCCGGGGTGACGTCATCGATTTCGCTGGCTCAGCCCTTGATCGGATTTCTTGAAGACGAATTTAATTTGACTCGCCAAAAGGCGGTCATTATCTTCGGCGCCGTTACATTCATTCTCTGCCAGCCGGCGGTGTGGTTTCTGGCCAATGGTGTTGTCGATGATCTCGACTTCTGGGGTGCCAACTTCTTTATCGTGCTGGGCGCCACGGTTGAAATCGTCATTGTCGCCTGGGTGTTCGGCGTGAACCGTCTCTGGTCTGAGATGCACATCGGCTCGCAATTGCGCGTGGCCGGATTTTTCAAGTTTGTTATCAAATATATCACGCCGACCTTCCTCATCGGAATTCTCGCATTCTGGTTTGTCGAAGACTGGTGGCCGTTGATCCTCATGGAGGGTGTGCCATCGGAAAACATACCCTATGTTCTGGGTACCCGCATCGGCATTCTATGTTTGATGCTGGCCCTGATTGTGCTGGTCAGGATTGCGTGGAAAAAACGCCGTCGTGAAACCGGAGAAGAGGTGTAGCTTATGACTCTCGGCGGATGGATAATGCTGATTGTAATGTGGGGCGGAGTGTTTTCACTCGGAATTTTCTGCTTCAATCAGATATTAAAAAGCAATAACGATACGGAACTATGATTTAATCGGAGCCATCGTCGGCTTCGGCCCTGGTCAAATAATCGGAGGCCAGGGATTTCAGTCGCTCTTTATCGAGATTCTCGACAGCCCGTCCGGCGACAAAGGCTGTGAAGGTATCAGTCAGACGTCCAAGATTAATATCGGTCAGTTGATGATCCTCTTCCCGCTCTTCCTTTTCGAATTTTATATCAAGTGAAAACGATTCATTGCGCAGTTGAGCGATTTTATCGAAGGGCAAAGCGCGATACGTCTCCTCGGGGATATCGGTAATCTTCAATCGCAATATAGAATCTTCGGGTTGATGAGATTTGACCTTGGATTCAAGTTCGGCGATGATCTCATCGGCACTGCGGCCTTTGGCCGTGACCGGCGCGATATCATACATCCGGCGTGTAGTTATTTCATGAAATACCGGTTTTCTCTGCCGGGCAACCAGGTCCAGTTCAATGAATCCTTTCTTATGGCCGGCTTCCGATTGCGAGAGCCGTTCGGTGGAACCGGAATAGTACACTATCGTTTTCGGATTCCCCTGATCGACCTCGATAAAATTATGATAATGGCCCAGGGCCACGTAATCAAAGCCCTTGGCGAAATGGGCCGACGGTATCTCCTGCTCGGAGATGTCGGCCATTTCGAATTCCCTTATCCCACCGGCGACGCCATGGAGCACAAGAATGTTATACTTTGCTTCCGGATCAGGGACAGCCTTATCGAGCTCTTCCTTCAAGATTTCATTGGTCAAACAATGCGGGACACAGGCGACAGCGCAATCACCGATTCGAATCCTCTCAAAACGCGATCGATATATGACATGGATGTTTTCATATTCGCGAAAAATTGATAAGACCGCGCCGATCTGGCGCTGCTTGGGGGCATCATGATTGCCGGAGATAATGACTGTCGGAATCTTGGCCTCCCGCCCCAGCTTAAGCAGGTACTGCGACGCCCAGGCAATGACACGATTGGTAGGCCGAACAGCATCGAATAAATCTCCGGCATTTATGACCAGGTCCGGTTTCAAGTCGATTATTTTATCGACAGCCTCGCTGAATGAATCGAGAATATCCTGTTCGCGCTGTCCGGCCCCGGCGCCAAGGTGGTTATCTGAAAAATGAATAATTCGCATCAGTCGAAAAATCCCTCGGTCGGACGGCTCGCCGGCCTCCTGACGATGTGAGTCACGCCCCCTTCAAGATACTGCTCATACAGGTAAATCTTGAGTGGCAGCGCAAACGGCACCGTCGGTGACGTCAGAAGCGCCTCTCCGGCCGCCAGTGTTTGAATCTCGGTACCAAGTGCCGAGATATCCTGCTTGGCCGAGGAGCGCACAATCGCGCGATCCCGTTCATCGGCCAGTCCCAGGATAAAGATCGAGTTTAGCTGCGAAAGGAGCTCTTCCGAGAGCAGCTTGGGCTGCTGTGTGACGACACCCATACCCACTTTGAACTTACGGCCCTCACGAACGACCTGATGAAAGATATTGGAATCGCCACCGGATGATCCCAGCACCCGCTGGGCCTCTTCGAGTAAAATCAGGCATGGTGCAAGCGTGGCGAAATTATCGCCATCCTGATAGGCATAGCGATAAGAATTCAGAACCGCCCGGGTCAGGACGGTCGTAACGAGTGTTTCTTCGGCCTGGGAAAGATTGGCGGTGTCGATCAATACCGTGTAGCCGTCCTGGAGTTTCCTGACAATCCCCATGGCGTTGGATATGTCTTTATCGAAATTGACGGTCCTGAATTCACCCAGGCGCTGTGCCCGGCGCTTGATGACACTTAGCGTCGTGTCGAAAAAATTCAATCCCTTTTCTTTCAATTCCTCGCTTAAATCCGCCATATCACTCTTGTACAGCTTGAACAGCCAGCGATCGCCATAGACATAGCGAAGAGCATGCAGCGCCTCGTACTGCGGCGGGGAAAAACTGAATATCTGGGTGATATCCTCGACATCGATTTCCCTGGCGGATATAGTCAGGCTGGAATACTCACTGGAGTCGCGCAGCTTCCGCAGCGAATACGTCTTGAGTCGTTCGGCAGCATGAGGGTGATGCATCAGCCCCCGGCGCATCCCGCCGGTGCCGCCATCGAAGTACTCGCCGTGGGGATCGAATATCAAAAGGCCATAGGCGCGTGATTCCATAATGCGACCGGCAAGAACTTTCATTAAATTCGATTTACCCATCCCGGTCGTGGCGAATATTCCGAGATGATATGCCAGGGCGGAACCGTCGATACCCAGTTGTATATCGAGAATTTCTTCGCCGCAGCGCAGATACCCCACCGGCAAATCGCCCGTAAAGGTTTTGAGAAAGGACATCGTCTGCGCATCCGGAAGCGATACCGGTGCAAAATGGCTCGGCAGCGAACGGGGCCGGTGAAAACGGCCATCGGTAACGTAACCAAGCGGTGAACACCTGGCGATCTTGTACAGGCGCCGATCGGGATCATGAACACGATAGGTACTGTCGCTCAGGTCCTGTTCGAGCATGCGGCCGGCGGCTTTTTCGGCCCAGTTGGCCTCGCCGCTCTCGTGACCATAGGTAACATCGGTCACCCGCAAAAGAAATTTGCGGCCTGAGGATTCATCGTGTGCGATCAAAATCCCGCCCAGTGAAAGTCCGGTATCGCGAAATGCCCGGAAATAGAGTTCGGAAACCGACCGTCCGACCAGCCGCCCGATGTATCCGGCATCATTCAATATTCCACCTCCAGCAGCAGCTTCTGATCGGCATTAAGCGAATCATGAATATCCCGAAAAATATACGAAAGATCATGCTCCGGTATCCCCTGCCGCTTGGCGGCCTGGGCTATTTCAGTGTACATCGCTATCTTCAGGCCGGGATCGATACGGGCCAGTCGATGCGCCGCCACCAGGGGATAAGGATACCCGGCAAATTCAACGTCATCGCATACCTGTTGCAGGGCCGCGCCCCAGCGTTCGATAGGGAGAGTATCGAAACGATTAATATGAACTAAAAACGCACGATCTGTACCGGGATGAAACCTGCCCAGATAAATGTGGCCCATCCATCTTGAATCGGATCGTGTTTCGGCGCTGACTTTGCGCAGGCGCGGCTTGCCGGGATACCGCGAAAAGGAATCGATCAGTTCGTACGGCAGTTTATCGGAAAAAAATACTGAAGATTGTTTGGTGACCGAGGCAATATGAAGATTTCTCGCCGCAGCCTTTTGAAGGATATCCCGCTGATACCGCGCATGGAACAATGGATTCGCCCGCAGGGTGCCATCCATAAGTATCAGAGAATCGGATGGCGCAACGGCAAGAATCTCTTCCAGACAGCGCCATTCGGCGAGCCACCTGAGTTCGTCCACCGCCCGACCGGGTGTTTGACCGGCATCGATGCCGCCGGGATAGGCAGCCGCGTATTCTGATAGCATCTCCATCGACTCTGTCATCGGCAGGCAATCAATCTGCGGTTGCCGGCAGAATTCTTCTATTCGAGTGACGCCATCGAAGGCCACCCAACCGGCCCGCCAGCAGACGATCTCGAAAGAACCGATACGACCCAGAAGCGATGACCCGCCATCGATTGCATACGTACGCGCAGGCTGCCATTCACCACTGAATGCAATATCGGGCTGAGTCTCAATATTATTTGCCAGTGGCATTGGATCAGTGTTGGCCTCGCTGGTCCTGGCCGGCGGGATTCCCTGGACAAGCAGTCCCCTGATCTTGTCGGCTACGGCCGTAGCGGTCTCTGATGCGATTGTATTGGCATCGATGATATCATGGCGCATGCAAAAATATAGAGGTGGTATCGTGCTGCCGCAAGGTATTAAATATCGCTGCCCGAATTTATGCTGCCGATCGGCTATTAATAGATACCGTATTTGCTGATACGGTCGCGCAGGGTATTGCGCGAAATACCGAGCATTTCCGAGGCTTTGACCTGATTGGAGTTGAAATGCTTCAGACAGGCTGCGATGAGCGCTTTTTCCATCGCTGACTGCATGAGATGATATACCCGCCCTTCGCTATTGGCGATCATCTTGGCGAAGATCGGGTCGATCAAACGGGCAAACATTTCCGTGTAATTATCCTGCAGACCCTCGAGGTCGATTTCCAGTTTATTGGCGTCTTCATTGAAGATGGGAAAATCTTCAGGCTGGAGAATATCGGCCTTGGCCATGACCATGGCGGTATGGATATTGTTTTCCAGTTCGCGGACATTTCCCGGCCAGACATACTTCTGGAGCATCGCCTTGGCTTTTTTTGAAACGGTCCTGACGTTTTTGCCCAGCGAGTTATTGTATTTCCGGATAAAATGATCCACCAGCAGCGAGACGTCTTCCTTGCGCTCCCGCAGCGGCGGCATATAGATCGAGACGACTTTCAGTCGATAAAAGAGATCGACGCGAAACGTCCCCTCTTTCATGTATTGCACCAGTGATTTGTTCGTCGCCGCAATAACACGGACATCGACTTTAATCGTTTCATTGCCGCCGAGCCGTTCGAATTCCTTCTCCTGAAGCACGCGCAGGACTTTGCCCTGAGTCAGCATCGACATATCACCGACTTCATCGAGGAAAATTGTACCGTGATCACATTGCTCAAACTTGCCTATGCGTTTGAAATAGGCTCCGGTAAAGGCGCCCTTCTCGTGACCAAAGAGTTCCGATTCCAGCAGCGTATCGGAAAGCGCCGCACAGTTAACCGACAGCATATTCTCCGAGCGCCGTTTGCTGTTGCGATGGATAGCGCGGGCAATCAGCTCCTTGCCGGTTCCGGATTCGCCAAAAATCAACACAGCAGCATCGGTCTTTGCCACCTGACCGACCATTTTGGCAATTTCAACGATTTCCGGCGACTGACCAATGATTTCATCATGGCCCGTATCTTCTTCGGGATGGATAATAGTCGGTGAAGTCAGGGTTACATTATCTTTGATAAAGCCGCAGGCTTTGTTCACTGTTGCGATTAATTTTTCGACTTCGAATGGCTTGGTGAGGTATTCATAGGCACCCTCACGCATTGCTTCCATGGCGTTTTCAGTGGAGATAAAGCCGGAGATAACGATAACAGGGATTGATTTATCGATACGCTTAATATTACGCAGCAGGTCAAGGCCGGAGCATGACGGTAAATTGACGTCTACCATGATCAGGTCAAGCGATTCCTTGTTATCGGCAACATAGCGCGTCGTAGCCTGACCATCTTCAAGATAATGGAATCGGTATTTATTTTCGTCGAATAGATCAATGACAGACTTCGAGAGTTCTTTATCGTCATCAACCAGCAATACGTTCTTCATTCAGGCCTTCCCCATAAGGTATTATGGTATAGTACCATAATCGGAATATCGGCGATTTATTTTAGCTTTTGGGGGGGCGAAAAACGTGGAAAGTACGCAGTTTTAGCTATTTTCTCAGTCTGTATTTTTCGATCAGGTCGTAAAGCGTTGTCCGACTGGTACCAAGCTCGCGACTGACGCGGGAAATATTCCAGTTATTTCTTACCAATGCCTCCGACAAACACCTCTTTTCGGACTCTTCCCTGACCTCCTGAAGGGAACGGAGACGATCCGTGTCCTTGCCGACCGCCTCAAGCGACAGATCGTGCGGCTGTACTTTTTTGTCCTGAGCCATGATTACCGCTCGTTTGACCTTGTTCTCCAGTTCACGAACATTCCCCGGCCAGGGGTAAGCCATAATTGCCCGCAGGGCCGCCTCAGAAAAGGTCAATCCGGCCTTGTTATTATCGGTGGCATATCGTTGCAGGAACGTATTGGCCAGAAGCGCGATATCATCACCACGGTCGTGCAGCGGCGGCATATGGACAGTAATAACTGACAACCGATAATAGAGATCCTCGCGGAAATTACTTCGTTTGACCTCTTCTTCGAGGTCACGATTAGTGGCGGCCAGAATACGGACATCGAGCGGAATCTGCTGACGGCCGCCAACACGTTCGATTTTCCGATCTTCCAATACACGAAGGAGTTTGACCTGTAACGAAAGCGACATTTCACCGATTTCATCGAGAAACAGTGTTCCCTTTTCAGCCAGTTCGAATTTACCCTGCTTCAAAGCATGAGCATCGGTAAAGGCGCCCTTCTCATGGCCAAAAAGCTCCGATTCCAACAGATTCTCCGGGATTGCGCCACAGTTGATCGTTATAAAGGGCTGATCCCGCCGCGGACTTGATGTATGAATCGCCTTGGCTACCAGTTCCTTACCGGTACCCGATTCGCCGGAAATCAAGACCGTATAATCAGTCGGCGAGACCGTCTTAATTATCTTGTAGATCGCCTGCATCGAATCGGAGTCACCGATGATCTTCTCGAAACTCTTCTGTTCGGCCAGACGATCCAGCAGGCGGCTGTTTTCAGCCTGCAATTCAGCCACCGCCGACGCCCGATCAACGATAATTTTCAATTGCTCCAAATCAACCGGTTTATGGAAAAAGTCATAAGCGCCCCGACGGATAGCAGTCAGGGCGTTTTCCTTTTCGCCATGACCGGTAACCATGATGATTTTACAAAACGGTTTGATCTCGAGATACTTTTCGATAAGATCAAGCCCCTCGGCGGCACCCTCACGCGGAGTCAGCGAGATATCCTGCAGAACAACCAATGGTTCCCTGTCGCGGGCCAGTTCCAGGGCGTCATCAACCCCCTCGGCGACCAGAACCGTGTAGGTATCATTGAGCGCCCATTTCAACTGCGAACGGATTCCCTCGTCATCATCAACTATCAGTAAGGTATGTTTACTCACGCGTTCGTTCTCCCGGTAAATAGACGGTGAACTCAGTCCCTTCACCGATGCGGCTGGTTACTTCGATCCGGCCGCGATGCGCATAGATAATATCCCGCGACTGAAACATACCGATCCCAAGCCCATGCGATTTGGTTGACGAGAACGGCTTAAACAATCGGGTGGCGATAAACTCTTCATCCATACCGCTGCCGGTATCGGAAAAACGTACCGCTATCATGCTGTCCAGATCGGTTTCAAAGCTGGAGATATGCAGTTTGCCGCCGTCGGGCATCGCCTCAATGGCGTTCATAATCAAATTATCGAAAACTGAACCGATCTTGTCTTCATCGACCATTACACTGAGAGTATCGTCGATATCCAAAGATAGTTCAATCGTTTTAACCGATTCGATTTTAAGCCGATCCAGCGTATGTCGAAGCATCCTCGACAAAGACACCGGGCCGGTACTCAAGGTATCATCTGTAGTCTGCTGCGTCAATCGGGATATAATTTTTTTCTGGCGATCGACGGCTTTGCCGATGGTGATCAGCGCTTCCCGCTGAAATTCGGGATTTTGAATGTTCTTTTCGGCGTTCTGAAGCAACATGGACAGCATACCAACCGAGTTCTTGAGATCATGTAGTACATACGATGCGATTTTATAAAACGATTCAATCTCTCGCGATTCGACCAGTTCCTGAGTAATGCGGGCACCGAGTATAGTCAGCGCCAGTGGATTGGCGGCGGCCTCGATAAAGCCTATTTCGGCGGAACTCAGGCTGCGGTCGCCGGCATGACGGCCGATGCCCCAAAATCCGAGAAACTGCCGCCGGGCCACCAAAGGCACCACCATCTCGATTGGAAAATCAATCTGCTTCTCGACAAACTCAAGTTCAGCGGTCTCGTCGGGGGCTTTTTCGCGAAGTGTGCTGGCCTCCGCCGGATGGCCGATTCGGTATAACCAGTCAGCCAGCTTGGCCAGGCGGCGGCCTGATATCCCCCGACTGATACCATTGCCGGAATACAGCGCATAATTCCCATCGGGCGATTTCTCGAGAATGACGAAACAACTGTGTTCGATGCGCATAAGGCGGCGCAGCAGATGACTGGCCCGGTCGAAGATGGCGTCCATATCGAGAATGACCGAAATCTCTTCAGAAAACTCTTTCCATTCCTCGGCAAAGTCCCCATGGCTCTGCGGCATCTGCCGCTGTCCCGATACTTTACGCAGGGGCGAACGGGCCGCCTGGGAGCCAAAAAGAATCATGAATGTCATGACCATGATTATAAGGACTACGATCGAGAAGAAGATGCCGTCGTCCAGATCGTACCGGATAAGCAGTTGCCCGGTCGAACCAATAATCAGCAGGTAAATCCCAACAAGGACAACCGAGATCGAGGAGTAAATACCTTTGCGGGTCAGGATGATCCCGTCGCTTTTGGGTGCGAAATGGATATAATGTCGTCCGGCGGGAATACAAATCATCGCCAGAAGCAAAAACGTCCCGGTGGCGATCCAATCGCTGATAGTGTGATACAAGACGGTCGTGGTGGCCACCGCCAAAAGCGAGATGCCATAGGCGATGAGTGGAAAGAAAACGCGACGGATCCGTTCGCGCACCAACCCCAGCGACGACCGATAACAGGTTTCCAGCGCATACAACCCAAGCGTTGTGGCAATAATAAAATAGGCCCCAACAATAAACGACCAGCCGTGCAGTTCAACCGCCCAGCGGATACCGTAGAGCGTTAGATCAATAGCCTGACTGGCGTACAAGAGCAGATACAGAATGAGAGAAATTAACAGCCCCGTCCAGGTAAAAAATCTGCGGCGCTGCGAATACTCGGAGATGTCGATTCCCCAGCGGGCGGTCGTCATATACCAGGCGGCCGGGACAAAGGCAATATGAACATAAAGGAAATGATACCCCAGCCACCAGAGTGAATAATATTCGCTGGTTTCAATGAGTACCGCGACAACTCCGAAAATATTGATGAGAATCAGAAAGAGAAACGGACGGGAATACCAGTCGGCGCGACGACGCAGGGCAACCAGGATGGCTACAAGAACAAAGATGAGCCCTGAAAACAGATTAATGTATTGCAGCGCATTCATGGCGCCTTATTCATTCTGATCCAGGAAAAATTTCGTTGTTGTTCCGAGGAACAGAAAATTAACAATTATCTCCAGAACAAGTGCACCCACCAGCAAATAAAAGACCAGATCCGGCGTGAAGTTTCTGACAATCATCGGAGAATTGGAGACCGCCATTGATGGGAACAATCCGATCAGATAGGGGATTGTCACCAGCCCGATGGCGACAAACGGATGCTGGAAAAACAGCTTCAACGCGCGCCCGAGCGCCGAGAAAATCGACACGCCACCGGCCATGATACTGGGCAGGAAAAAGATCGTTGGTGCATACAGGACAATTGTCAGGATTCTCAAGGCGATATCA
The DNA here is from genome assembly GCA_964526635.1 of uncultured Ignavibacteriales bacterium. Taxonomy (GTDB): domain Bacteria; phylum Zixibacteria; class MSB-5A5; order GN15; family JAAZOE01; genus CAZGLR01. Next base: position 36,831 of record CAZGLR010000018.1, read on the forward strand.
GCCGCCACCCGTCGTCGCGGCGAGTAGGTCAGGTCCATGCCGATAACATTTTCGATAAAGGCATAAAAATTTGATTGAACCAGATGGAGTACAATTATCACCAGTCCCCACACCAGGGTAATCAGAAAATACTTCTTCAGCGCACTGCCCAGAGAACGGACAAAGGCGGGACGTTCTCCCCGATACAGCGAGATTGAGGCATCGATAAACGCCGCATAAAACAGGCCTTCCAGCAATATCGAAAAAACAAGTTGCGCCCGGCTGAAGAAATACGGCAGCACCTGAAGATGGAAAGGATAATGAT
>CAZGLR010000019.1:0-36868 GCA_964526635.1 uncultured Ignavibacteriales bacterium
AGGATCCCCACATCGAGCGAGTTCACGGCGACGTTCGCGCAAAATCTCGAACCCGCCGTCGAATCCCGCCGCCGCCGCGGCCGCCACCGGCCCGGCATCGGGCAGGCCCAGCAGGGCGATCCAGGCGTTATGGTAGCCCATCGTCTTGGTCAGGTTGACGCAGGCCCGCTCGATCAGGCGGCGCGGGTCGTCCTCGCTGACGATAAGCTGGTTGACATTGCGGATGCCCAGCAGCACCTGCTTGATGTGCTCCAAACGCTGCAGATGGTCGCTCTTGTCTTCTTGGTTTATCATGGTAGCCTGCTCCTTATCGTTCTATTTGCGTCCCAGGGGGCTTTTTGAGTCCGCCCGGCGGTGGCTCATGGCGCATGGAGCGGTTCCTCGCGAGCCGTGCGCCTTCGCCTCCTGCGCCTTGAGCCGCTTGCTCGTGCTTCGTGAGCCTGCTCCTCGCGGTTCCGGAGCCTTTCGGCTCACAAAACCGGAGCCGTGGCGGCTCCGGTTTCAACAATGCCACACGCCGACTGCACACCACAACACCCGCGGCGGCTTTGCTACTTCCTTTATCGTCCTTCATCCTTCGCTCTTCTCACACCGTAAGCGTGGCATCGAGGCGGCCCGTGCGGAATTCGGCGCTGTCGCGCCGGCGGGCGCGGATACAGGTGGTCCGGGTTGTTTGGACAGTTTGGCGGCTTAATTAAGGTGGATTCGGTTTGAGTTATTATGCCGCCCTGGCTTTAATCCTTCTACAATTCTCAGGACAAGTATATGCTTCCATCGGGGTCTTGTCAACCAGCGCCGAATGCGGTCGCTCAGTATTGTAGTAGTCCAGCCAGACGCCGATCTCACGGTGGGATAAATGGATGGGTGGCCCGACAATGCGCAGCATTATCGGGCCACCGCTTACAGCGTTGATATAATTAATATAATTACCTATTGCGCTACACTTTTGGTAGAGTCTCAAAAAAATCGGCTGAATACGAGAATTACAATTCATGCGAGGAATGGATTAAATAAAATCGAAAGCGGGTTGGTTTACGCACCCGGGCGCCGGGTCCGGTACGAGGGGGCATCCAGTGATGCGGGAACCCGCCCATTGCTTCGCAGAGGGTGGGCCAACCGATCCATTTGCCCCCACCATCCTGGTGGGGTACCCGGTTTTGATCAAGCTAACTTTGCCTATTCGATAGGTAAAAAGTGCCGATTTGTTTCTGTTGATCAATCCAGGCGCCATTGCCGGCTTGGCTCATCTCAATAAGAAACCCACGACTGGCGTCGTGGGCGACATGTCGGTGGCAGGGTCTTCTTCCCGACTGTGATTCATGCGTTGCCTCAGCTCTAACCACAAAAAAAACCCCGGGGAAATCCGGGGTTTTTTTTAGTTATCTCAATCAGGTAGTACGAATTTATTTGAATCGTCTCGGATTACGGGCTTCCCATTCGACCACAATCGGGCTGGCCACGAAGACCGAGCTGTAGGTTCCGACCATCACGCCGATCGTCAGCGCCAGCGTAAAATTAAACAGGACCTGACCGCCGAAGAGAAGCAGCGTCACCAGCACGAAAAGAACTGTCATCGAGGTGATAATCGTACGCGACAGCACCTCGTTGATACTGGTATTGATAGTCGTAACGAAGTCGCCCTTCTTGCGGAAGAGTTTGAGATTTTCTCGAATACGGTCAAAGACCACCACCGAGTCAGTCAGCGAGTATCCGGCCAGGGTCAAAAGCGCGGTAATCACCAGCAGGTCGATTTCATAACCGAGAATCCAAAATATACCGAGTACAGCCAGGACATCGTGGAAGGTAGCGACCGTGGCCGCCACACCGAAACGGAAGTCGAAGCGGAACCAGATGTAGATCAGGATTGCCGCCACGGCGATCAATACCGCCCAGCGGGCCTGCTGCCGCAGGGTTTGCCCAACGGCCGGGCCGATGGTATGCTCAGAGTCTTTGGTAAAGGTGTTTCCGGAAAATTCCTCTTCGATGACACTCATGATCTGATCGACCGTGGCAATTGCACCTTTTTCTTCAGTTGCCTTGAGTGTCTTGACCCGGATGATATAGGAATTTTCGGTACCCTCGGTATGCAGTTCCTGAATAGAGGCATCCGGGAAGCCGCCCTCGGACAGGGCCGTACGCAGATCCTCTACCGCGATGGGCTGGCTGAAGTTACCCTGAATCATCGTGCCGCCGGTGAAGTCGATCCCCATATTGGCTTTTCCCAGTGAGATCATAACGAAGGCAACGATGCCGAGAATAAGCAGGATGGCGGACAAGACGAAACTGAATTTCCGCATCCCGATAAAGTCTATGTTGGTTTTGCCAATTAATCTAAACATGTTCAGTCCCAATCTCCTTCAGTGCGTCAGATCGAAAGCGATTTGTACCCTTTCCGGAAGTCGAAGATCGCCTTAGTTATCACAAGTGCTGTGTAGAGCGAAATAGTCACACCTAAAAAGAGTGACACGGCAAAGCCTTTGACCGGTCCCGATCCGAAGATGAAGAGGATCGCGGCGGTAATCAAAGTGGTGACATGGCTGTCAATAATCGTTAATAGCGCCCGCTCGTAGCCGGCGTCGATGGCCGCTCGAATGGTTTTACCGGATAGCATTTCCTCACGGATTCTCTCGAAGATCAGCACGTTGGAGTCGACCGAGATACCAATTGTCAGGATAATCCCTGCAATACCCGGCATCGTCAGTGTCGCCCGCAGCGCCGCCATTGCCGCCAGCAGGAAGAACAGGTTGAAGATCAGCGCGATATCGGCGATGACGCCCGACAGGCGATAGTAAATGGCGATAAATATCAGAACCAGAATCAGCGCAATCCAGGAAGAGGTCAGACCGCGGCTGATGGAATCCCGGCCAAGTGACGGTCCGACGACGGAGCTTTCGATTATTTCGACCGGGGCCGGCAGCGCACCGGCTTTCAGGACGATCGACAGGTCACGGCCTTCGGCGTAGGAAGCCCCGGAACCCATGGTGATGGTGCCTTTGTCGCGAATACGGTCATTGATATTTGGAGCCGATTCCACGCGGCCATCGAGAACAATAGCCAGCGGTTTGCCGATATTCGGGCCGGTTACTCGCGAAAAGATTCGGCCGCCCTCGCGGGTCAACTGGAAATTGACGGTCGGTTTGCCGAACTGATCCATCTGCGGAGTGGCATCGGTCAGGTATTCACCCGACATCTGGACACGACTCTTGAGCAGATACAACGGAATCATCTCACGACCGCGATCGATTTGTGTCCGCGTGCCCCAGGAGAATTCCACATCGGAGGGAATCAAATTGCGGACTTCAGGCCGTTTGAGGATAGCGTTGATATTCGGACGGTATTCGTCTTCGACCAGATACATCGGGTAATCATAACCCGGAACCGGCTCGAGAAAGATCGATAATGGCGTCTCGAATTCGTCTTCGGTCAAGGCGGTGATATCATCCAGTGTATCGCCGGGCTGTTCGCCCAGCAGATCGGCCATAACATCGACATCCTCTTCGGTTGCGGCGGTATCTTCGGCGACGGCAGTATCGGCGGGTTCGCTATCGGTCTCATCCTCGGTTCGGGTCCCGGCGACGTTTTCAACGCTGATGCCGAGATCCTCGAGCTTATTGTCAATCTTGTTCAACAGCAGCTCGGCGTTTTCAGTGGTTTCGAGCAGTTTGAACTGCAACTGGGCGGTTTCACCGATCAGTTTTTGTGCGCGGTCGGTATCAGTAAACCCGGGCAACTCGACCACGATACGATCGTCGCCCTGTTTCTGAATAATCGGTTCGGATACGCCGAACTGGTCGATGCGGTTACGAATGATCTGCAGTGCGCGCTCGACTGCGTCTTTACGGGCATTTTCCCCAAGCTGTTCCATTTTCACGCGCAAGACGACGTACATGCCGCCCTGCAAATCACGCCCGAGGCGGATCGCCTCCTGCTTCATCTCAAACAACTCAGCCGGATTTTCTTCTTCCAACTGTTGTCGTTTTTCCTGGGACATAGTCCAGTAGGCAAGTGTCGGCCAGGAGTAGTAGACGGCAGCGACAACCAGAATCAGCGTGATGACTATGCGCCAGGTCTGAGTTCTGCTCATTTTTCGTACTTTTCCTTTTCGAAAGTTCCGGAAATCGGCTATAATAGTCCCGCAATATACCAATTCCGATTCGTATGTCAATTGTTTTGTAGGTTGTCGGCAACTCACATACATCACTGTAGTTGTTGCTATAACGCTTTGTTATTATTATACTTAAGTGTTGCCCTGAAAACCGCCTTTAACGACGGGGAGAGATGATATGGTGTGCAAGGATAGATGGCAAGTAATCGCCGCGATGGTAATGATCGCGTTTTTCGGCCTGACCCTGCCGGTTTTGGCCAAGACCACCCGGATAACTTTTGACAATGGTATGGAAGTGATCTTCAAGGAAAACCACAGCTCACCTATGATCACATCCATGGTTTTTGTACAGGCCGGCGCCAAATATGAAACCGATTTCAACAATGGCACTACTCATCTGCTTGAGCACCTGTTGTTCGATGGCACAAAAAACCGTTCGCGGGAAGAGATTTCAAATGGCATCGAAAACCATGGCGGCTATATCAACGCCTTCACCCGTAAAGATCTGACCGGGTATCTGGTCCTGATGCCGAAAGAGCATTTTAAATACGGTATCGAAGTTCAGGCCGATATGCTTTTCAACTCAATATTTCCTGAAGATGAACTGGCCAAAGAACGCAAAGTTGTTATCGAAGAAATTCAGATGAATAACGACGATCCCTCTACCCTGGCTGAATATTTCTTCAATGCGACATCGATGGCCGGGACGCCATATTCCCGACCGGTGCTGGGCTACAAGAATATCATCGCATCGATACCCCGTCAGCGCATCATAGATTACTGGAACAGCTACTATGCGCCCAATAACATGATTGCCCTGGTTATTGGAGATTTTGATACTGATAAGATGGTCGAAACCTTCCATTCGGTTTTCGGCGTGGTTCCGCCGGTGAACTTGCCGTCGCCTCCGGTTGTCAGTTATTATGCTCCCGACTCGCAGTCGGTTGTATACAAGGCCGGGAATACCAAAGTCACCTATCTTAAAATAGGTATCGATGCTCCTCATTTCACCGATCCCGATTACTATGCAGTCGATGTGATGGCCGATTATCTCAATTCATCGGAAAACTCGCCATTTAAGTCCGTCCTCGTCGATACCACCGGGGCGCCATTGTACCAATCATTTTCCCTGGGTCTCGAGACCGCTGAAGAATTCTCCCGGATTGTGATGACTTTCGAACTGGATACAATCGCCACAGTGGAGCCGATTCTCGAAGGCCTCGAGATGGTCCTGTCCGATTTCGCGGCATATAAGCCATCGGCGGAGATAGTCAACGGCATCAGGGTTTCCAAAAAGACCAACGAGATTTATCTGCAGGAGAAGTTGCATTATTATGGCATCATCGTAGCGCCAATGCTGGTCACGACCGGCTGGGATTTTATGGAATCATATCTCGATGCTATCGAACAGGTTAATTCCTCGATGATAGTGCGGGCGGCCGAGCGATGGTTTACCGATTTGAAGTATGTTGCCACGGTGTATCATCCCAATCATAGGCAGGAGGCCGTCGAAGAGGAAGAAACGCATACTGTCTATCTCCGCGAGGTACTGCCCAATGGTCTCACTGTGGTTGTTAAATCGAATGCGGACAGCCGGGTGTTTGCCCTGAACGTTATCGGCAAACATCGCAGTGTGGCGGAGCCGCCGATGAAAACCGGTATCACTGATTTTGTCAATCGCATGATTCCCAAGGGTACGACCAGTCTGAATGCCGAAGAACTGTCGCAGAAGCTGGCCTCGATCGGGGCCAAGGTAACTGAGGGAGATCTGCCCTGGCTGCCGCATGATGATTTCTATACCACCCGGCAGTTTGCCTTTATGAAATTCGAGACAATCGACGAATTCACCGATCAGGGTTTGGCCCTGTTTGCCGACATGATCAAAAATCCATCGTTTGATTCCACCGAAATCGAAAACGTCCGCGGCTTTTTGATGGGCGTGTTGGGCCGTCAATCCGGATCCCCCCGCGATGTCGCCCGGGACCTGTTCTACAAGACGATGTTCCCCGATCATCCCTACGGCACAACAATCAATGGCTCCCATATGTCGGTCGGGATGATCAGCCGCGATGATCTGATCGAGCATCATCGGAAGTTTTACTCGCCGCGTAATATGATTATCACCGTCGGTACCAATGTTGCAGCCGATTCGATGATGGCCATGCTGACTGAAGCATTTGGCGACATGCCGGCGGTGGAAACCGGTTTCAGGGCACCGGAAGCCGGCGCGCCGATTGTCGGTAAGAAGCGGGCGCATGAGGGGATGGATAAAGAACAGGTCTATATTTATCTCGGCGGCAAGCTGCCGGGCGTGCAGCATGAGGATGCCGCTGCGATCAAACTTGCCGCGGCGGTGTTATCTGACCGGTTAGGCAAAATCCTTCGTGAAGAACGCGGTCTGGCCTATTCGGTCGGGTCCGGGGCGACCATGGATCGCAATTTCGGCTGGTATGTCTGCGCGATGGGTACTGGAGCTTCGAATTACGAAGAAGCGACCGGTGGGATAATTGAAATTATCGAGGGTCTCCAGGCCGATGGCCCAACTATCGAAGAAATCGAGATCGCCAAAAACAGCCTGTGGGGATCGAGCCTGACACGGCGGCTCTCGCGCATCAATCAGGCGTATTATATGGGTGTTGGTGAATATCTCGGGGTTGGGTATGAGTACTACGATCATTATATTGAGGCGCTCGATGCAGTGACAATCGCTGATGTCCATCGCGCCTTCAAGACATATTTCGACACGGATAATTATGTTTTGTCCACGGCCGGTAATCTGGATTCATCACAGATTCAGTCATCGACGGATTGATTGCCTGAGACCTTAAACAATTGACATCCGGCCGCGATTGAGATCGATCGCGGCCGTTTTCTTACAGGTCTGTTGAATTCTCGTATTTTGTTTCCTCATTGGTAAATTCAATAACAATGAGTAACCCCCCATAATTTATGCAAAAATATTTGAATGAAATTGCCACTATTTCGTCAAACATATGTATACGGAAATAATAAACAATTTACTAAATATCAAGCAGGGGGGAAAGCATGGGACGCTTACTAATCGTCGTGTTTGCATGCATGGCATGTTGCGTGATGCTGTCTGCGGGCAATGATATATCGGTACCGGCACCGGATAAGTCAGCGCATACGCAGTCGCATCCTTATGTCCGAAACTGGTCACTTTCTACCGGGGAAATCCAAACCATCTTCAACAATATCGGTATGTACGGCAAAGGCTTTCTGGATATGTGTGTTGATCCGGATGGTTTTCCATGTACCGGATTTGAAACCCCGGCGGACAGTGATCATGAGTATCTATTTGCCGGGCTGGCCTGGATTGGAGGGGTGAAAGGGAGTGATACGCTGGTATCGATTGCGGCCGAAGGCTGGATTGGTGGTATTCGGCATTTTGTTCCACCGGCCCCGAGTCGAGAATTCAACTTTATCAGTGATCGGGCAATTTGGACGATATTCTGCGACACGATTACCGATCCGGAGTATACGGGTATCGATCCATATGATAACCGACCTCACATTCCACTTAACATCAGGGTAGTTAATCGAATTCACTCATTTGAACAGCCACCGTACAACAGGCATGTCGTACATGACATGACTATTACCAACATCGGGGATGAAGATATATCAGGTGCCGCAGTCGGTATTTATATCGATGGTGATGTCTATCACACTGGCAATACCGCAAGCGGCTATATGGATGACCTGACGGGATCGATTCAAGACGCGGGTATTGCCTACATTATGGATAACAACGGTGATCCCAGTCATAGAAATATGTTTGATTTCAGCAGTCCCCGAAGGGCGATTGCCATGCGTTTTTTGGACGTATCGGCGCAAGTGTACGATACCGCATTCAACTGGTGGATTAGCAGCGGCAATACTGATTTTGATTTCGGGCCGCAACCGGTAGACGAATTCGGGAATATTCCATGTGAATTTGCCCTGGGGAATTCAGGGACGCCATTAGGCAGTGCCGGTAAGTATTGTATTCTGACCACTCCCGGCTGGGATCATGACCAGATTTTTACGGGACGACTCGAGGGGTGGAATCACCCCGGTGATTCAGGGCTTGTTATTGATTTCATCACGGGCTACGATACCCGTTTCCTGTTGTCGATCAGCGGCTTTGATCTCCCGGCCGATTCCAGTGTGAGGATTTTTTATACGCTGTTTACCGGCGAGGACGTCCATATTGATCCCGATAATTTCGACACTCTCTGGGATGATCCCGATGCTTATCTGGATGGTTTGAATCTGCAGACGCTGGTTGACAATGCCGGCTTTGCCGATTCTATCGTCAACTGGCTGCGCGATCCATTGCTTCCGACGACGGGAATTTACCTGCCGTTGAACAGCCGGGATTCGGTCATACTCGAATGGGATCCCTGGGTTTTCCCGGAAGTTGAGGGTTATGAGATTTACGTCTACGAGGTTCAGTCCGGGGATTTGCCATATCCGGGCGTGCTGCCGCCATGGCTGGAGGCCTCGTCGATAGATCATTATGCCAGCGTTGATCGAACGTACCGTTATGTTTTTGATGACCTGAATCCCGGCGGTTTTTATATCGTCAACATGGCCCACCGGACAGCCGGCGGCATCGGGGAACTCAGTGAACCGCTTACGATTACACCGGGAGCGCGGGGGTCGGCACCGGAGATCGAAAGCGAGTATATCTTCTTCCGTACCGGCAAAAGTAACTCAGCGATATTGCGATGGGAAGAGCCGGATGATATCCCGGTTGACTACTACAATATCTATCGCTTCGATAGTTGGGTGGCCGCTGAAAGCAAATATCACGCCTTTTTCGATACCGTTGAGGCGTCGGGTGAGATATCACCGGTGGACAGTTTTTTAGTCGATGGCACCATGTACTACTACTATGCCGTGACGCCCTATGCGACTGTCCCGGCAGGAACTACGGAATTTGCCGACACGGCGCCTGATTCAACCGCGTATGTTATCACGGCCGTGGACGATCGCGGGTATGAATCGGAGTTTTCGAAAAGCGTTATTGTACTTGAAATACCTGAACGTGACAGGGAAATTCTGCTTCTGACCAATAGGCAGAATAGGGGATGGTTCCCTGACGATCAGGAAATAGCGTTTGTTGAAAAGTATTCCGCAATTCTGGATCGCTTCGATTACTCTATCTATATGTGTTCTGATTCGATACGGCTGGATGTCATAAACACTTTCGAGGATTTATGGATCGAGTTTATGAGATATAGACTTGTTCTTGTCGATGATGCGTTGGGATCGATAATGAGAAGTTATTTGCCTCCTCAGCCGGAGAAGATATTTGAAGAATATCTTGCGGCCGGAGGACGGCTGGCCTACTGCTATTCATGGGATGACTTCGAAAATCTTTCGCCCAATGAAATCAGTGTAGAGACGATAACAAACCAGTTCATTGCCACGGCCTTCCGAATCGATTCGATGGCAATGATCGGTCCTGCCTATTTCCACCTGAATCAATCTCCACCGTATATCGACTCGCTTTTTGGCCTTCAGGCGGCCATCCCCGCGAATACGATGGCGCCATATATTGCAATTGATCCAGCTGCTCCCTACACTCTAAATCCCGAGTTTTGGCCGGAGGGATCCGTGTGGGTTCCGGCCGCATTTTACCCCGGAGATCAGGCTACTGTGATTTATCGAGCACAGTCGCTTTTTCCCGAATCTTCGGTGATTCAGGATTTGCCCAACGGTGTCATGACCAAAATAGACTCGGCGATAACGTTTATCTTTGGTTTCCACCTCTGGGAGATGAATACCGCCGGCGCTTCGGATCTGATCAGTTTTATGCTTTCCGATTACCCGATGGCGCTGGAAGCAGGCGTTATTCTCGATTCCGACAGCCTGCATATGACTGAAAGTTTCGCGGTCGATCCGGAGTATGCTACCCTGACTATCGCCTTCGCTGATTCGGTCACCGGCGTGGCCGATATTGTCGCCTCGACCATTAGGATAAATGAATTTGTAGAAGTGTTCAACCCGATGATAATCGATTCACATCCGGATTTCGACTATCGGGTGTTGGAGGCGGACGTTTTCAAGCCTGATTTGATCAATTCGTACATGCCGCTCTGGGACGTAAAGTGGTATGAATATACCGTTACGGCAGAACTTACCGATGGCAGTCCGCTTGAATTTCATAACATGGTGAAGATTGTCGGACGGTTTTCAGGCGACGCAAACAACGATGGTCTTGTGAATATCGGCGATGCGATCTTTCTGGTGAGGTATCTGTATGGCGGCGAAGCGGCGCCAGATCCGCTTGAAGCCGGCGACGTCAATTGTGACTTGACCGTAGATCTTGCGGATATGGTTACCATCATAAACTATGTGTTTCGAGGTGGTCCGGCGCCGTCGCATGAGTGCTTTGTCGACAAGTCTCAATAAGCCCAGGTCTTGTTGTCCAAGCACAAACCGTGTATTGACTTCCGGCCGTTATTGTATGATAATAGCGGCCGGAGTTGTCTATGGCTGAATATTATATTATAGAATTCAAGGGCCACCGCCGCGGTCTCTACAACAATGTCAATTACCTGCAACTCACCGCCGGCGATAAGGTCATTGTCCAGGCCGAACGAGGCGAGGATTTGGGGATTGTCTCCAAATTCGTCGAAGACGACAAATTCTCGGAGCCGGGTGAAAAACCACCCTCGATTTACCGTCCGGCTACCTCGCAGGACCTTGACCTGGCTTCCGACAATGCCGCTGCTGAAAAAGATGCTATCATCCGTTGTGCCAGGCTGGTCGAGAAGCACAGTCTCCCGATGAAACTGATCGACAGCGAATACCAGCACGATCGCAACAAGTTGACCTTCTACTTTACTTCTGATCAGCGGGTCGATTTTCGCGGTCTGGTCCGTGATCTGGCCGCAATTTATCGTACCCGGATTGAATTGCGCCAGATCGGGGTGCGCGACGCTGCGCGCCGGCTGGGCGGCTTCGGCATCTGCGGTTTGCGCCAATGCTGTGTGTCATTTTTGAAGAAATTCGAGCCGATTACGACGCAACTGGCCCGGGAGCAGAATCTCTCGCTTAATCCGTCCAAGATTTCCGGGAACTGCGGCCGGTTATTGTGCTGTTTGAATTATGAAACAGAACATTATGCCGAAGCGCTGGCCAAATTCCCGGCCCAGGGTGAACCCTATGAGACAGACAAGGGCGAGGGGATAATCGAAGCGATAAATATTTTTGAAGATTATATGCTGGTCAAGCATCCCGGCGGCGAACTTGAAAAAGTGACTCTCAACGAAATACGCTTGCGCGAGCGCCATAAAAAATCGTTCTTTAAGAACTGGCGTCAAAAGAAGTAATATCCGATCTATCCACAAGGGCTGATTGAATCATCGGTATACCGAAACAGAGGATACGACAGTGCTGAAGAATTTCTATGTGACCACACCGATATACTATGTTAACGACAAACCGCATATCGGTCATGCCTATACCACGATCGCGGCTGATTTCCTGGCCCGTTTTCATCGTCTGGCCGAACGGCAATCTTTTTTCTTGACCGGTACTGATGAACACGGCTCCAAAATTGCCGAAACCGCCGAAGCCCGCGGCATTGAGCCGCAGCAGTTATGTGACGATGTTGTCGGTCAGTATAAAAAGACCTGGAAGCATCTGGGGCTTGATTATGATTATTTCATACGGACGACTGATGAGCGCCATGAGAAGGCCGTACTGAAGCTGCTGAGTGTCTTGAAAAAGGCCAGGACTCCGACCAATCAGGATGTTGTTTATGAGGGCACTTACGAGGGTCAGTACTGCACCGGTTGCGAAAAATTCCTGACCGAGTCTGATCTCGATGACGATGGACTCTGCATTTATCACAAGCGCAAACCGACCACGCTCAAGGAACGCAATTACTTTTTCCACCTGGCGCCCTATATACCCATCCTCAAAGAGATGGTCGAGAAAGACGAGCTGGTTATCCGTCCTGAAGAACGGCGCAGGGAAGTCCTGGGGCTTTTGACTCATGGTCTGCCGGATTTTTCGATTTCGCGTGAGACAGTCAAGTGGGGAATACCGTTGCCGTTTGATTCATCGCAGATCGCCTGGGTCTGGATGGATGCTCTGCCGAATTACATTTCGGCGATTGGCTATAGTGACGATGAAGAACAATTCAAGAGCTGGTGGGATAATTCCCTTGTCGTTCACCTCATGGCCAAGGACATTTTGAAATTCCATTGCATTTTCTGGCCGGCCATGCTGATGGCGGCCGGGATCAAGTTACCTGACCGTATTTTCCTTCATGGCTTCTTTACGGTCAATGGCCAGAAGATGGGCAAGTCGGCGGGCAATTACATCGATCCCATCAAGATGGCCGACATCTTCGGGTCCGATGCCACCCGCTATTTACTGATGAACCAGTTTCCTTTTGGTGTCGATGGCGACATCAAGGAAAAAGAGTTTGTCGTTCGCTACAATGCCGATCTGGCCAATGATCTGGGGAATCTGGTTTCACGTGTCGGCAAAATGATTATACAGTACTGCGATGGCATCATCCCCAGCCCGAAATCCAATCTGCCCGGGCAGAAAGAGTTAATGGAAATTGCCGAGGATCTGCCGGATATCACCTATGGCCACGTGAAAGAATTCCGCATCGTTGACGCTATTAACGAAGCCATGGGACTGGTGCGGGCAACAAACAAATTTGTCGAAGACAGTGCGCCGTGGAAACTGGCCAAAGCGGGCAAAACCGAAGAGGTCGGCGGGGTGCTGTATACTGCTGCCGAGGCAATTCGCATCGCCACGATTTTGCTTTATCCGATTATGCCATCCAAAGTGCGCGAGATTCGTCGCGTGTTCGGTTTAAACGATGAGACCCTGACTTTGAACTCGGCCCGGACCTGGTTCGATTTGCCGCATGGCAATAAAATCAAACTGGACGAAGCGGTATTCCCTCGACTTGATCCTGATCAAGTACCGGCCCTGGTAAAACCGCCGGGAGAGGGCGACGGCAAGCCCGCCGAACCGGTCGAAGAGGCGGAGTTGATTGAATTCACCGAATTCGGCAAGGTTCATCTGCGCGTGGCGCTGGTGGAAGCGGCCGAACGAGTGAAGAAAGCAGACCGTCTGCTCAAGCTGCAGATCGATCTCGGTGACGAAAAACGTCAGATTATCGCCGGCATCGCCGAGCATTATGAGCCGGATGATATTGTTGGTAAAAAGATTATTGTCGTCGCCAATCTCAAGCCGGCGACAATTCGCGGCAACGAATCAAGAGGCATGCTGCTGGCGGCCAAACACAAAAAAGAATTGAAGCTGGTGACTGTCGACGGCGACATTGCGCCGGGCGCCACGGTTGGATAAACCGCCATCATGATAGATACGCACTGCCACATCGATTTTCCCGATTTTGACCGTGATCGTGAGGATGTTATTGTCCGCGCCACTGAATACGGCGTCGATAAGTTGATCAATATCGGTGCCGATAAGGCCTCCAGCCGGCGCGCCTTTCAACTCGCGAACGAGTACGAACATATTTACAGCACGGTCGGTGTCCATCCCCATGATGCCAAAACGCTGGATGAGAAGTTCATCGATGAAATGAAAGTCATGGCCGGGCATCGCAAAGTCATCGGGATCGGTGAAATCGGCCTTGATTATTATCGGGATTTGTCGCCGCGCGACGTGCAGAAGAAAGCATTTGTTCGCCAGCTTGACCTGGCGGCCGATTTGAATCTTCCGGTGGTGATCCATGTGCGCGAGGCTATGGCCGATGCGCTGGCTATTACCCGGGATTATGTCGGCAAAGTCAGGGGTGTCTTTCACTGCTTCCCGGGGACGATCGATGAGGCCCATCTGGTGGCGTCGATGGGATATTGTATTTCGGTCAATGGTGTCATGACGTACAAAAATTCCAGAATGGCCGATCTTGCAAGCGAGGCCGATTTGGAGACAATCCTGATCGAAACAGATTGCCCCTATCTGACGCCGGTACCGCATCGCGGCAAACGCAATGAGCCGGCACATGTTCGCCTGGTGGCCGCCAAACTGGCCGAACTTCGCGGTATGCGTATCGACGAAATTGATCGCATAACAACGCGCACTGCTGAAAAGTTGTTCGGTCTGGTGGAGACCTTCGGCTGATGGTCCGCGCAAAAAAATCACTCGGTCAGCATTTCCTCAAAGATCCGGTTATTGTCAATGAAATTATCGACGCCCTGAACCCGCAGCCGGGGCAGACAGTCGTTGAAATCGGCCCTGGCGAGGGTGTTCTCACCCTGCCACTGGTCAATTCGGGGGCGGAGGTGATCGCGGTCGAACTGGACCGCCGCCTGGCCCCGAAACTGGCTGCCGCGCTGGCCAATAAACCCAATTTCCATATCCTTGAATCCGATATACTGCAATTCAATCCGGAAGAGCATAATCTCGATCGGTTTATGCTAATCGGCAATTTGCCGTATAATATCACGACCCCGATTATCGACTGGCTGCTGCGATACCATGATCGTATCTTGACAGCCGTACTCATGATGCAGAAAGAAGTTGCACAGCGAATCGGCGCGCCTCCGGGCAGGCGGGCCAGAACCACGATCTCTGTCCTGACCGCGCTATTTTATGATGGCGAAGTTATTTGCAATGTTCCGCCGGCATCGTTTTCACCGCCGCCCAAAGTCAACTCGGCGGTAGTGCGATTTTCGCAACATGACCGGGTGTATCCGGTCACGGATATGGTGCGTTTCGAGAAATTCGTGCGTCATTGCTTTGCCGAAAAACGCAAGAGTCTGCTCAATAATCTGAATTCGGCGTATCCGATACCGCGTGAGGAGCTGGCCGGTATTATCGCCGATCTATATGATCTGCCGACGATCCGTGCCGAGCAGTTGACTGTCGAGCAGTTTATTGAACTGTATGATATTATTTGCGATCGCGTGTAAACTAATTGACCGTGTTCCG
This sequence comes from uncultured Ignavibacteriales bacterium, assembly GCA_964526635.1. GTDB lineage: Bacteria > Zixibacteria > MSB-5A5 > GN15 > JAAZOE01 > CAZGLR01. The sequence goes on from CAZGLR010000019.1 coordinate 15,047, forward strand.
TATCCCATAATATATAGAAGATATCAGTAGGTGCCTTGTAAGGAGATGGTATGGCATATTTATCGGTGAAGCTTGATCACGTGGCCGCATTGAGGGAAGTTCGCAAAGGCCGCACGCCCGATCCCGTCCAGGCCGCCGTACTGGCGGAAATGGCCGGTTCAGACAGTATCACGATCCATCTGCGCCGTGATCGCAGACATATCAAGGCCCGGGATCTGGTGCTTTTGCGTCAGGCAGTGCATTCGCGGCTCATTGTAGAGATCAGTCCGACTGTGGAAAATATCTCGGCGGTCATGGATATCAAAGCCGATCAGGTGATGCTGGTGCCGGAAGACGATGGTGAAGTGACCACGCAATCCGGTTTCGGACCCGACAGTGAATGGGACAGTATCGAGGAGGCGGTTGCACGGTTGCAGGGTGCCGGCCTGTCCTGCGGTTTGGTGGTGGAACCATCGGCTGATGCCATCAAGCGTGTGAGTAAACTGGGCCTGGCGGGAATCAGGCTGTTTACCGGAACCTACGCGCTGGCCCGAACCGAAACCGATGGCCTGGCCGAACTGGAGCGTATCGAAAAGGCGGCATCGGCAGCCGCCCGCAGCGATCTTGTCGTCAGTGCCGGTCAGGGAATCGATTTCCAGAATCTTGGTCCGCTCGTGCGTCTGGGGGTCATCGACGAGTTTGTCGTCGGTCAGGCCCTGATTGCGCGTGCGTTAATGGTTGGTATGGAGCGGGCGATTTTAGCCATGCTGGGAATAGTGCGCGGCGGCAATGCCGAGGGATAAGTGATGACTCAACAGGCGAGCCGACAGATAACGATAATTCTTCCCGCCGATGCGGCCGGGGAGAGGCTCGATAAATATCTGTCAACAGTGGCTGAACTGGATATCTCACGTTCCCGGCTGCAGCAGTTGATTGCCGATAATATGGTCCTGATCAGTGGCCGCCCGGTTGATAAAAAGTATAAAATTCGCGGCGGCGAAAATGTCATCATTACCATACCGCCACCGGACAGGCCGGATATCTCACCACAGGATATTCCACTTGAAATCGTTTATGATGATCCGTATCTGGCGGTGGTCAACAAACCGGCCGGGCTGGTGACGCATCCGGCGCCGGGCAATTTAACGCATACGCTGGTTAATGCGCTGGTGTATCATTTTAATCTTACCCCGAATACTCCCGATGATTTCCGTCCGGGAGTTATTCACCGTCTGGATAAACTGACATCCGGCGTGCTGATAGTCGCCAAGGATGAAAAAACCGGTAACCGGTTGCGGAATATGATGGCCGAGAGAAGAATTACGAAAAAGTATACAGGTGTTATCTGTGGCCGAATGCCCGATGATCAGGGAACTATTTCACTGCCGGTCGGACGGTCACTCAAAGACCGCAAGAAAATGGCGGTGACCAACGTCAATGCCCGGGAAGCAATTACGCATTATATGGTTCTCGAGACATATCGCCTGGCGCAACTGCTGGATATCACGCTGGAGACCGGACGGACCCATCAGATTCGGGTCCATCTGTCGCATCTCAATCGACCGGTTATGGGCGACGGCGACTACGGCGGCCGCCTGAGATGGATACGCGGCATCGATCCCTCGCTGCGCACGGCAGCCCATTCGCTTCTGGAGTTGATTGATCGTCAGGCCCTGCATGCCCGTGAAGTGGCTTTTGATCATCCCGTTACCGGTAAATTTTTGGAAGTACGCAGCGAACTGCCGGATGATATGCTTGGGTTGATTACAACACTCCGAGAAAGATATGCCGCATCATGATTTCTTCTGCAGAATCGGCACAAAACGCCAGCATTCCCTGTCATTGGTCAGGGGTAATTCGGTCGTCAGCGCGCCATATTGATCGACGATTTCAAAGCGCCCCGATAATTCCACCAGAGCATAAAAGGTCATAATCGATAATCGCCGCAGACGGTCGGGGTAGCGATGGATATGTGTTCCCTCGGGTGTGGTGACAGCGAACTGGATCGTTACATTGTCGATTTCAGTCAGTGGATCGAACGTATCCGAATCGTCACCCCAGCTTGTCTCGACGCTGACATCGCCACGGCTCATCGACCAGCTGTTTTGCGTTGACGATGGTTCGTCGCCATAAAAGTCACGCGGATGGGCGGTAGAGATAATAAAAATGCCGCCGTCGGTGAGATGATCAGCCACACAATTCAAATTATCAACAATGTCGCGATTGGTGCGGAGATGGGCAAATGATGCCATCAGGATATAGATAAGATCATAGTTACGTCCGGTATCGAAATGACGCATATCGCTTTCGAAGATGGTGCCATCGAGTTCGGCTTTGTCGATCAATGATTGGGCATAAGTGACCATGGCCGGTTCCAGATCGAGACCGTGGGCAATGAGTTTCCGCCGCGCCATCTCCCGAACATGATAGGCCGGTCCGCAGGCCAGTTCCAGCGTCGATTTCGCATTGACGCCCCTGAAATGGCGGCATCGCTCGAGAAGAAAATCAACTTCCGATGGAATATCGCGAAAATCGAACGCGATATCATACAACTCAGGAATGCTGTACTGTCGGCCCGTTTCCTCAGGTTGCGATATACTCATCCCATCCTCCAGAATCCAATTGCAGGATAATAAAAAAGCCCCGGCAATGCGGGGCTTTTTTGTAAAATCTGTAAAATACGGTCAATCGACGACTGGTTCGGGGACATTAATTGTGCTGACCGGGCCGAAGGCATCGAGTGGCTGATCGAAATCCTTCTGTTTGCCGACGACCATGATGGTCAGTTGCTCGGGTTTAAGATATTCCTGAGCAACCCGGAGGACATCATCGCGGGTGACGCTGCGGATATTCTCGATATAACTCTGCAGCAGATCGCGCGGGCGGTCATTGAATTCCAGTTCCATCAGTCGCATGACGATTTCCGAAGCTGAGGTGAAATTGAAGATATAGCGATTGATGTAGCTGTCTTTGGCGCCCTGCAGTTCATCATCGGATACCATATCCTGCCGGATGCGCTCGATTTCGGCCATCATGAGATCGATCGCGCGATGCGTCGTTTCCGATTTGGTCTGGCAATAGGCCATAAACAAACCCGGGACTTCGGTTCCGGGGGAATACCGGCTTCCGACCGAATAGGCCAGACCCTCGTCGGAACGCACCTTACTGGTCATCCGGGAGGTAAATGATCCCCCGCCGAGAATGTAGTTCATCACCTGAACAGCATAGCGGTCGGGATTATCTTCGGTGATGCCCATGTGACCGATGAGGATATTCGATTGGTTGATATCCTTCTCGATCAGAAACACGCCCGGCTGCGGATCTGTCTGCACCTCCGGTACCTGTGGTGCCTGGTCGCCGCCGGCTTCCCAGTTCCCGAAGTGTTTTTCGATTAATGCAACTACCTGTTGTGGATCGAAATCTCCGGTGACAGCCAGCATCATCCGATCAGGCGTGAACCATTGCTCATGATACGCAACCAGATCCGGGCGCGTGATCGGCTTGACATATTCCCATTCGAGAATACGGCCACTGGGATGGTCGCCATAGAGTGTGTGATAAAAATATCGATAATTGATCGATCCCGGGGAATCGTTGCGCCGTTTGATACTGGTTTTGATCTGCTCTTTCTGCAGATCGATTTTATCTTCGGGGAAGGCCGGGTTACGCAGGACATCGGCCATGATTTCGATCCCGAATTCGATGTCCTTGGACAATACCGACAGATTGGCGCCGCCCGATTCCTCACCAATCCAGGTTTCCACCGAGGCACCCATGCTTTCCAGCAGAAAATTGAGCGAGTCGGCATCGATCATGGTCGTGCCGCCGCTGCGCATGATGGTGCCGACCATCGAGGGTATCTCCATCTGCTCCATCGGCACATAGGCTGACCCGCAGCGAATCAGGGCCGAGATACGGAACAACGGCAGGCTGTGGTCTTCCATCATGTACAGAATCATGCCGTTTTCAAGTTCCTGGCGGATGACATCCTCACCGACTTCAGGCACTGACCAGGTCAGTTCCGGGTATTCGAAATTCTCTATGATCTCCGATCCCTTCGAAGTCTGGGCGGAGGCAATGCCGGCAATAATCAGGCACGCTGTCAAAACGAGAACAATGCGAAATAGTCTCATGATTAATTCCTCCCCCACATATCGTCATCATCCGGTGCGGCAGCATTTTCCTCTTCCGTTGGTTTCACCAGGGTGACAATGGTCCGATTGGATTTGGTGAGGTATTCGTTGGCCACCCGCATGATATCTTCGGGAGTGACCGCTTTATATTCTTCGCGGTAATCGATCAGGTAATGCCAGTCTCCGGTCATCGCCTCCATGTTGCCGATGCGACGAGCCAGCCCCATATTGGACGCCAGCGAACGAATGAAATCGGCATCGGCCTGGGTTCGCACTTTGTCGATTTCCCAGCTTTCCACCGGAGTTGTTTTCAAATTTTCGATCACCAGTAATACCGAATCTACTGCCGCGTCGGCAGAATAGTCGCCCATCGGAGTCACACTGCAGGTGAAAAGATCGGGATACCGCGAGGATGAAATGTATCCGCCGGCCCGGGCGATCTTCTTCTCGGTGATTTCTGTATACAAGCGGCTGGTCCGGCCACGTGACAGGATATCCGAAAGCACATCGAGTGCGGCAATATCCGGATGGCCCATCTGCGGCATATGCCAGGCGATGATAGCCGTCGGATTGGCGTCGAATTCAACTTCAACGCGCCGTTCGCCCATCTGCTGCTGATTATCGGTAAAGACCGCCTCGGGAGTTTCCCGGGCGGGAATAGCGCCAAAATATTTTTCACACAGCGCGAAGACGTCCTCGGCCTTGACATCGCCGACAATCGCCGCGACGGCATTGGAGGGATGATAGTAGGTGTGGAAATAGTCGGCCATATCTGCCAGCGAGTAGTTTTCTATATCCGAAGCCCAGCCGATAGCGCCCCAGCGATATGGCGAGGCCCAGTGCGCGGAGGCATTGAGGGCTTCGTACAGACGGCCCCAGGGCTGTGTTTCGGTGCGCATGCGACGTTCCTCGCGGACGACATCACGTTCGGAATAAAATTCTCTGAATACGAGATTTTCCATCCGGTCGGCTTCCAGAAAGGCCCAGAGTTCCAGGCGATTAGCCGGCAGCGAGACATAATACTGGGTGCCATCGCTTCCGGTGGATGCATTCAGTCCGGTGCCGCCATGTCGCAGATAGGTTTCCCATAGTTCGTCTTTGATGATATAAGTGGCCTGCTCGGCCTGAACTTCGGCAATCTGCTCTCGCAGTTCGGTAACCCGATCTTCGCTGCCGCCGGCCAGTGGACTGCGCAGCTTGCCTTTTTCTTCCCGCAACAGGGCCGCCAGCGAATCGATTTTGTCCATCAGTGGTTTTTCGGCTTCATAATCAGTTGTGCCGATTATTTTACTTCCCTTGAACAGCATATGCTCAAGAAAATGTGAAATACCGGTCATGCCGGTCACTTCATCCACCGCGCCAACCTTGAAGCGCAGATAAGTTGATACCACCGGGGCAATAGGCTTTTCGACGACCAGGATAGTCATGCCGTTGGAGAGCGTTTGCTCCTTCACGTCAAGCTGTATCTCGTCGCTGGCCCACAACCCGGCGGCCAGGATCACACAGAGTATAAAGATGATTCCTGAAAATCTCTTCACGACATCCTCCACAGTTAAATAACATATAATAATACGGTATTTTGGACGGACAGGGAACAGCTTTTGCTGAAAAATCTTATTCCACCGGCAATTGTTCTCAATGGTACTACTTGACTTTGGGGCGGGGAAATCTATCTTGTGGCCATTATGGACAAACCGGATAAATTGGATTACGCCGCAGCCGGGGTGGACCTCAAAGCAGCGGACGAGGCCCTCGACAAAATCAAAGTCATGGCCAAGGGGACGTTCACCAAAAATGTCCTCTCGGATATCGGATCGTTTGGCGGATTGTTTCGTGTGCCCATCGAGCAGTATGAAGAACCGGTCCTGGCGTCATCGACCGACAGTGTCGGCACCAAGCTGAAACTGGCCTTCATGTCCGGTGTGCATACCACGATCGGACAGGATATAGTCAATCATTGTGTAAACGATATACTCGTCCAGGGTGCCCGGCCGCTGTATTTTCTCGATTATATTGGAATTGGCAAACTGCATCCCGGCGTTGTCGCCGATATTGTCTCAGGTATTGCCACTGCCTGTAAGGAAAACGATACCGCCCTGTTAGGCGGCGAGATGGCCGAATTGCCGGGATTCTACAACGTCGGTGAATACGATCTGGTCGGGACGATTGTCGGGATTGTCGATCGCAAGAGGATTATCGATGGTTCCTCGATTGCCGATGGCGATATTGTCCTCGGGTTGCCGTCGACCGGTCTGCATACTAATGGCTATTCGCTGGCGCGAAAGATTTGTTTCGAAATTGCCGGACTTAAGGTCGGCCAGCAGGTTGATCTGTTTAACAACAAAGTCGACCGGGAGTTGCTCACGGTTCACAAGAGTTATCTCAAGCCAATCATCTCGCTCATGAACGAACTGCGGCCCAGCGGGATGGCCCACATAACCGGCGGCGGTATTGTCGGCAATCTCATTCGGATTATCCCCCAAAACCTCCGCGCTATCATAGACACCTCACGTTGGCCCACATTGCCGATTTTCGAGTTTTTGCAACAAACCGGCGAAGTCTCCGATACCGACATGTACGACGCCTTCAATATGGGAATCGGCTATATCATTGTGGTCAGGCCGTTTGATGTCGAGGCCGCCGAGACCTCGCTGAAAAAATCTAAGCAGAATGTGTATCGTATCGGCGCCATTGAAAAGGGAAGCCGTGCGGTTATTCTCACGTAGCGTGCGGATTTTGTTCTCAATCCTGCCGCCTGAAAGCGTATAAGCTAATTATGATATTACTGTGTATTATGGACGGTTTCGGCCTACGGGATGAGGTCGAAGACAATGCGGTCAAAGCCGCCCGAACGCCCAATTTCGAGGCGCTCTGGAATAAATATCCGCATACGAAAATTGATGCCTCCGGACGACCGGTCGGGTTGCCCGACGGCCAGATGGGTAATTCCGAGGTCGGCCATCTGAATCTTGGCGCCGGACGGATTGTCTACCAGGAGATCAGCCGTATCGATAAGGCAATCGAAGATGGTGACTTCTTTACCAATGCCACCCTGAAATCATCGATGGAAAAAGCTATCATCGCTGGCAAGGCGATCCATCTGCTGGGGCTGGTTTCCGACGGCTGCGTACATAGTTCTATGGTGCATCTCGAGGCATTGATAAAAATGGCCGCCGATCTCGAGGCGCCGAAAGTGTTTCTCCATGCTTTCCTCGACGGGCGCGATACATCCCCAACTTCCGGGGCCGGCTATATGCAGCAGGTGCTGGAAATGTTCGAGCGTCATGGCGTCGGCCAGGTGGCCACCCTCATGGGCCGTTACTGGGGGATGGATCGCGATAAACGCTGGGATCGGACCGAACGCGCATATCGCGCCATCGTCTATGGCGATGGTAGCGAAGCAGCCGATCCGGTGAGTGCCATCAAGGATTCCTATACCAAAAAAGTCACCGATGAATTTATCGAACCGGTTGTGTTCAATGCCAATGGTGACGGCCAGTTGAAAAATGGTGACCTGGCGTTGTTTTTTAATTTCCGCGCCGATCGTGTCCGTCAGCTAAACCATATTCTCGAAGGCAATCAGCCGCTGACGACGATTGAGGATCGCCACGCCCCTGAGGGGCTCAAAGTCAACCTGGTTAACATGACCCAGTATGACGAGAAACTGAAAACACCTAAAATTGCTTTTCCGCCTATGCGCATGGACAATATCTTCGGCCAGGTCATCTCAAAGGCAGGCCTGAAACAACTTCGCATTGCCGAAACCGAAAAGTATGCGCATGTGACTTATTTCTTTAACGGTGGCGATGAGACGCCATTTGAGGGTGAAGACCGTATGCTCGTGCCGTCACCCAAAGTCGCAACCTATGATCTTCAGCCGGAGATGTCGGCGCCTGAGGTTACCGACAAAGTCGTTAAAGCCATCGAGAGCAACAAATACGACGTCATCATTCTGAATTTTGCCAACTGCGATATGGTCGGCCATACCGGAATCTGGGATGCCGCCATCAAGGCGGTCGAGACAGTCGATAGTTGTGTCGGCCGGGTGATGGATGCGGTTATTTCGGTATCCGGCATCGCGATACTGACTGCCGACCACGGCAATGTCGATTTGATGAAGGACTATTCCAATGGCGGGCCGCACACGGCGCATACAACCAACAAGGTGCCGTGTATCCTGATCAATGCGCCCGCGACGGCAAAATTGAAAGATGGCGGCAAACTGGCCGATATTGCCCCGACCATGCTGGAGTTGTTAAAACTTGAAAAACCAATTGAAATGAACGGCGAGTCACTGTTACTTTGACGGGTGCCACAGCAACTGCGACATATGCTCGACAGTTTTCTCTCGGAATCACCGACTGTCAAACAGGAATATTCCCGCCTGATTGTTTCCGGCATTCTGCTGGCTTTGGCGTGGCCGCCGCTGCCGTTGGGATTTCTCAGTTACATCGCGCTGATTCTGCCGTTTGACATTATCAGCGGAAAAAAATTCGGAGCCGCTTTTCGGAGCGGCTATCTTTTTGCATTCACGTATCATCTGTTCTCACTCTACTGGATCGGGACGGTCACTATTCCCGGTATGGTCGCCGCGGTGGCGATTATTTCAATTTACAGCGCTTTCATGCTGGCGCTGTTTGCAGGAGCGTATCGCCTGCACAAGCTTCTCGCCCTGGTGATACTGCCATTTCTCTGGATTGGTGTGGAATACTTCCGCACGTTGGGCGAAATCGCGTTTCCGTGGTCGAATCTATCCTACACCCAATGGGCCTATAAGCCATTTATCCAGATATGCGAATTCACCGGCGATTCCGGGATTTCATTTATTATTGTGTGTGTGAATATTCTTCTCTGGCGGGCGCTGCGCAGCAGCTATCGCACTCGGTCGGCCATGCTGGCATTTATCGCCGGATTGCTGGTTGTCATCCCGACTATATATGGTGTCTATCGCCTGACGTCGATGCCCGAAGAGTCCGATGAGCATATGGTACGCATTGCCCTGCTGCAGGGGAACATCCCGCTGGATATCAAATGGAATCCTGAAGATCCCGCGTATAATGCGATCATTTATGATTCTCTGGCTGATGTGGCCGGCCCCGCGGATCTGATTGTCTGGCCGGAAACGGCCATGCCGGTGTATTTGCTGTCCGACCCCTATTTGCGCAGTCTGGTGGCTTCATCGGCCCGGACGCATTCGACCCCCCTGCTGGTCGGCATGCTTGATTATATCCGCCCGTCACCGAATGAATTGTACTACTACAATGCCGCCACTCAGTTCGACGCCGACGGCGCCTGGCGCAGAGCTTATCACAAAAACAAACTGGTGCCGTTTGCCGAAACAGTTCCTTATGGCAACTACATCCCCTGGCTGGCGAATCTCTCGATGGGCTGGTCCGACTTTGAACACGGCGCCGAACTGGTCGTGTATGAGAATCATTTCGGTGACTATGGCACCCTCATCTGTTATGAGGTCATCTTCCCCGAAGTGGTCAACCGGTATGTCCGTCAGGGCGCCGAGTTCTTCGTCAATATCACCAATGATACCTGGTATGGCTGGACTTCCGGTGCCTACCAGCACGGCATCATGGCGGTCTTTCGGGCGATCGAGAATCGCGTGTACCTTGTCCGTGCGGCCAACAGTGGTTTCTCGTACCTGGTGGATCGTTATGGACGTATCTATAATAAAACCCGTTTATTCGAACAGGCGGTCGCGGTCGGCGATCTCTATGCTTCGGTGACTCCGACAGTCTTTAATCGCACCGGGCCGCTCCTGGGCCGCATCGGCTTGCTTGTTCTGGGTCTTGTCACTATCTTTCTGGGATGTCAATGGATTGCCGGCAAAATAAGAAACCGTCATACTTCAGCCTGATACTGGCGCTGATTGTCTGTACCGTGCTGGCGGCAACCTCCTCAGCGCCGGCTGCGCGTGTCCTCAACTGGCATTCGATGACATCATTTGATATGGTAACTGACATTACCATGTATAACGGTTTCATCTGGATTGCCACCAGCGGCGGCCTGGTGCGAATTGATCCCGATACCGAGCAGTTTTTGACCTTTACCAATGTCGATGGCCTTCAAACCAATGATCTGAAATGCCTTTTTGTTGATGCCCGCAACCGGCTGTGGGTCGGCGGCGACGGCCGCCTTATTAACTACAGCAATCCCGATAATCCCGATGGCTATCTCTTTACCGATCGCGATGATATCCCGGTCGAAATATACGATATTGCCGGTACGCCCGATGGCGATTCGCTCTGGCTGGCCAATCGGCTCGGTGTTTCCCTCTTTCTGGCCGGCGACGAGAATGGTGACGGAATCATTCTCGATACCTACACTCGACTTGGCGATATCTCCCGCAATACCACGGTGCGGCGGTTGGCTCTCGACAGCGACAGTATTTGGGCAGCCACCGTTGAGGGTCTCGCGGTCGGTTCGCGTGAGGATCCCCGCCTCTTGAAGGCGCAGACGGGATGGACATCATATATCCCGAGCGATCTCTCCGGCGAAATTGTCTCAGATGAGCTCAATGGTCTGATTATCAAAAACGATTCAGTTATTGTCGGTACTCCACATGGCATGTATCTGTTTGAATATGATCAGGTTCCGGTATTGATCAATCTGGGATTATTTGCCAATCCGCTTGTGTATAATGTCACTTCGCAGGGTGATTCTGTTTTCGCTCACACCGCCCGGGGGACGACGTTGTATTACAATGGCCTCGCCACCGAACTGACGTTAAGCGGTATGCCGATTCCTAATACTACCTCCGGCCTGGTTGGTCCCAATGGCCGTCTCTGGCTGGGAAATCTTTTGTACGGCATTTACTATCGCGAAGGTACCGTCATCTCCGAATTTGATGTTGGCGGTATGCCATCGAATGATTGCCGGGCTTTCGCACGGACCCAGGGCTATCTCTGGGGAGCGTTCTGGGATCGCGGGCTGGCCAAACTCGATGGCAACAGGTGGGTTGATATTCCGGAAATTGAGGGCCTGGTCGGTGAGCTGCAAGCCGGTCCTCGGGGGGAACTCTGGGTCGGGACATTTGGCGGCGGAGGGTATCGTGTTGATGGCGACAGTATCGCGCACTTCGATACCACCAATTCCGCCCTCAGCGGCTTATTGGATGCGCCCGGTACGGTTGTCATTACCGATATTATTGTCGATGGCGGTGCTGTCTGGTTTGCCAATTTTCTGGCCGTCGATGGTGAAGTCGTCGTGGTGGATCCGTTCGACCTTACCCGCTGGCAGGCGTATAATCTCGTGAGCGGGGCGCAGATTGAATCAATCGAAGCCCTGGCTGCCGGGCAGGGTGTTGTCTACGCGGGGTCGGCCGATAACGGTATCTATGCTGTCGCGTACAGCGGGACGCCATATTATCTCAACGATGATTTCCGGTGGACATTCACCGAATCCAATTCCGGTATCGGATCTAATAATATTCGCTCACTGATGGTCGATGGCTACGATTCACTATGGGTCGGCACAGCCTTTGGCCTGTCATACCAGGCTCTGGGCGAAGTTATTTTCACGAACGTCCCGGTACCCGATGGCTTCGGACCGGAAGTGACCGCAATTGATTTCGATGGCCAGGGATCGGTCTTTGCCGGTTCCGATCGGGGACTGGCCATACGTGATATTGCTACCGCCGACGTTGAACATTATACCACCCTCAATTCCGGTCTGGTCAATGATGCGATCAATGATATCTTCTATGATGCCGAAGCCAATACTTTCTGGATCGCGACTGCGGGCGGGGCATCGAAAATCACAATGCCCAACATGGTTACCGGCGATGAGCTTGAAAACGTTCTGGCCTATCCCAATCCATTTGTCATCGAGTTTGGTGATGAAACAGTCCGATTCAATTACGCCGGACTGGCTGAAGTTCGTATCTTTACCATAGCCGGTGAGCTTGTCCGTGAATTGCCGGTGACCGGCATCTGGGATGGCCGCAACGACGCCGGACGAATGGTCGCCACCGGAACGTATTTTTTTACCGTAACCAGCCAAGAGGGCGAAGTTGGACGGGGCAAACTGTACCTGATCCGCAAGTAATGGATATTCGCTGCTACAGACTGGCGGACCTCGATACCGCCGCCTGGGATGCACTCACTTCACATGCCACAATCTTCCATTCCAGGTACTGGGCAAACGTATGTGAGCATGGTCTGCGCTCACTGGCGCAGGCTATGTTTTACATAGGCTACCTCGATGGGACACCTGTCGCAGGCTGTCCGCTTGTAACGACCCGAAAGATGGGGCTGACCAGTGCCTATTCGATGCCGTTTGGCACCTATGGCGGCATTATCGAAAGCGATTCCGGATCGGATGGGCATAAGGTGGAACTCATCAAACATCTTCAGCGCGAGTTCAGCAACTCAGGATATTCGATGATTTCGATCGTGAACAGCCCCACTGCCGGCGATATTCCCTGGGGAGGATACCTTCGCGATGAGTACAGTACGCATATCATTCCGCTTCCCGGCGATGATCAGTATTACCCCGACGACAAAAAGATAGAGGGCCATATTCGCGCCGGTCTGAAGCGGGGCGGTGAGATTATCCCGATCGAAAGCGAATCACAGGTGGGGGATATTATCCAGTTGTATCATGAAACCGAACGGCGCCATGGCCGTATCCGGCCGATTATGCCGGATAATCTCTTTATCTCGTTGTTTCAGACCTTTTGTGACAACCCGGCCCTGTACTGGACAGCACTTCTGGCCGAAAACCGCATTATCGGATCGATGATAAACCTCTTCTACCGTGATACAATGATGAACTGGCAGACTGTTTCCGATTATGAGATGCGGGAGTATAAACCCAATCAGTTGCTTTTGGCCGATGCAATTGCCGAAGCGCAGCGGCGCGGCATGCTGTATATTAATCTGGGAGCATCGCCGCCCGATGCCGAGGGCTTGCGTGATTACAAATCCCGATGGGGCGGCCGCGAGGAAAAGTATGCCATCTATTCCAAAGTGTCACACCTGCGAAAACTGATCGGTCGCTGAGGACGATGCGAATTTTCGTTATGGCAGACGCTGCCTCGGTGCATACCGAACGATGGTGCCGTTTTTTCGAACAACGGGGCCATATGGTCGCACTGTTTTCGCTGGAAGCCGCACATCGGCGTACTCCCGAAATATACTATCAGGGTAAGCGTCCCACCGGTATCGGGCTGTTGGATTATCATCTGGCCAAACAGGAGGCGAAGCGCTGCCTTGACGAATTTAAGCCAGATATCGTCAATCCCCATTTCATTGTTTCCTATGGCTGGCTGGCGGCGGAAACAACCTCACCGCCGATTATCTCCACCGCCTGGGGCAGCGACCTGCTTCTGGCGCCGAAGCGGAGCTTTGTGCATCGGCAAAGGGTGCAGAAAGCGCTGAAAAAATCTGTTTACTGCATTGTCGATGGCGCTAATTTGCGTCGTGAAGCCGCCACATACCTCCCTGCTGATCGTATCCTGACCATGTACTGGGGGGTTGAGCGGGAAGTCGTGAAGCGACCTGCCCGCATGGATTTCAACATCAAGATGCCGCTGCGAATTATCGCTCCGCGGGGGATGGCGCCGGTCTATGATCCTGATACGATTGTCAAAGCCGCCGTCAAGCTCACCGGACAAGTCGAGTTTGTCATCGATATGATCGGCTCGGGAACACGGGCGCAGCGCATCAACGATATGATCACCAATTTTAACTTACAGGATCGCATCCGCCTGATGGCGCCGGTCGGACATGACGAATTTGTGGATGCTCTGGCGCAGTATGATGTGTATGTTTCGGCATCACACTCAGATTCTACTTCGGTGGCGCTTCTGGAGGCGATGGTTTCCGGGCTTTGCCCGGTGGTGACACGTATCGAGGGTAACCACGAATGGATCGACGACCACAACGGCTTTTTGTTTACGCCCGGGGACAGCGACAGCCTGGCAGAGGCAATCCTGGCCGCTGACCGGCAGCGGGATAGATTTTCCAGCATTGCCGAAATGAATCGTCAAATCGTGCGCGAGCGTGGTGTCTGGGAAGATCATATGGAACGCGTCGAACAATTGTTCAAGAAAGTAGTGACGGTATGAAACGGCGCTTTTTGATGATTGCCTATTACTTCCCGCCACTGGGCATGGGCGGGGTGCAGCGCATGACCAAGCTGGCCAAGTATCTGCCGCAGTGCGGCTATGATGGTACCGTGCTGACGGTCAAACCGATCACATACCCTGCGATGGACCATTCGTTGCTCGATGACCTTCCCGAGACGATAAAAATCATCCGAGCGGGTTCGCGCGATCCGGCCCGGCTACTGCGCTTTTTGCCGTTTAAGATACCAATTGGCAGCAGAGCCAGACGGGTTGCCAAACAAAAACTGGCCTGGCCGGATTCAAAAACCGGTTGGGTGGGTCCAGCGGTCAAGCAGGGACGGGTACTGCTTGAAACCGGAGATTATAATATCTTGCTGTCATCCTCGCCGCCGATATCATCTCATCTGGTGGCGATGAAACTCAAGCAGCAATTTGATATTCCATGGGTTGCCGATTTCCGCGATATCTGGGAGATGGAAACGCCGGAAACACTCTATGACGATCCGGCGACAATAAGCAAAAGCCGCAATCTGTTGGCGGAAATTATCAGATTGTCCGATGGCGCCACGGCGGTAAATGCCTCAGTATTATCGGATGTCATCGGTAATCGGCATCATCGTGATACCGATCGGGTTATTGGCGGCGGCTATGATCCTGATGATTTTGTCGATTTGCCGGAACGTCCTCAAACTGATGCCATCAATCTGGTTTACATGGGGACGGTCAGCGAAATGACTTCGCTTGAGCCGTTTTTTAAAGCGGCGGCACTGCTGCGTGATAACGGTGAGTTGGGTAGCGCCGGCCTGACGTTCACCATAATCGGTAAGGTTCAACAAAAAGAAATCGAGATTGCTGCGGGTCGCCATGGTTTGGCCGAAGCAGTTGCATTTACCGGCTACATGAACCATCGTGATGCGCTGATCGAAGCCGCCCGGGCAGATATTCTGCTGTTGTCTCTCGATGATAGCCTGGAGCATGTTATAACGGGGAAAGTATTTGACTATACGGGTTTGCCGGCACCGATCCTGGCGGCAGTTCCCGAGGGGGGCGAGGCGGAATGGTTCATTCAAAAACATAATCTCGGACTATGCTGCTCCGGCAGCAACCCACAGGCGCTTGCTGTCCATCTCAAATCGTTGATCGATTTCGTGCGGGATAATCAAACCTGGCCAAAACTGCACACCGAAACTATCACCAGGCAGGGTGCCGCCGCCGAATTTGCGGCATTGTGCAATGATATAATCGATGGCTGACTCACGCACTATATCAACCGTTATTGTGACCTACAACGGCCGCAGATTTATTGAAGACTGCTTGCGAACGGTCAACGATGATCTCTCTGAATGTACCTCTGAAATTATCGTTGTCGATAACAACTCTACCGATGGCACCCGCGAGTTTATCGAAGAAAACCACCCCGATATCCATTTGATCATAAACCATGACAACTATGGCTTTGCACGAGCCATGAATCAGGGCATTGAAGTTGCGCAGTATGAGTTCCTCTGGCTGTTGAATCAGGATATTCGCGTCGGCAATGGGACAGTCAGGGGGTTGCTGCGTTGTTATGATGAGCTCGTGACAAATAAAAAAAACCGTCCCGGCGTTATCGGGCCGCAATTAGTCGGATTCGACGGCAACCACCAGAAATACTGCCGTCGCTTTCCCCGATATCATCATCTGTTTTTCGAGCTGACCGGATTGTCGCGCCTGTTTTCCCGATCACGATTATTCAACGGCTGGAAGATGGGCGACTTCGATCATCTGTCATCGCGTGCTGTCGAGCAGCCGATGGGTTCGGCGATGCTGCTGCATCGCAGTTGTATCACAGAAGTTGGGGGTTTCGATGAATCGTTCCCGATCTTTTTCAACGATGTCGATCTTTGCCGTCGGCTTGTCGAAGCCGGTTATACCAATTACTTCTGTACCGAGGCTGTGGTTGCACATTACCATGGCGGCGCGGTGCGGCAACGGCGGCCGTCGATGATATGGCGCTCGCACAGTTCGATGGCCCGATATTTTTTCAAATGGGAAAAGCGGTGTTATGGCCTGCTGTTGCGTCTGCTGCGATTGCCGTTGCCGGTAGTGGCCTGGCTGGCGTTGATGGTCAGCGCCATACCGAGATCATTGTATCATCTCCTGCGTAAATCTACTTGAGCAGCACCATCTTGTTGGTGGCTGTCCGGTCCCCGGCATTGAGACGATAGAAATATATCCCGCTGGCGACCGGTTGACCGTCGCTGCTGCTTCCGTCCCAGTATATTGCATGCGTCCCGGCCTGCTGGTAACTATCCTCGAGCACCCGGACCACCCTGCCCAGAATATCATAGACAACCAGTTTTATCTCGGATGCCTTTGGCAGCGAATACCGGATAATGGTCGAGGGATTAAACGGATTCGGGTAATTCTGCTCCAGCGCAAACTGTAGTGGCAATGGGGCGTCATCGTCATCCGCATCAGCGATAATGCCTGGTGTCAGAAGTTGCGTTGCTCCGACAGTGCCGGCGTTGCAGGCGGTAATGATAATATTTTCGCGCATGCCTTCCGGAATATCCAGACGGGCGACTCCGTCAATATCGGTGTAGCCCGATGCAATAATCTCGGTTCCTGTGGTTGCCGTCACCGGGACACCAAGTTGCGATTGACCATCGATTCTTACCTGGAACGACACCTGTTCGCCCGGCGTGTAATTCGATGGCCCGCTGATTGCAGCCTGTGACGGCTGGGCGGTATAAAGACGCAGCGAGGGATCACCATAGTAATTCTGCCCGTAAATCTGGTCGCGGTAGTACGGAAACTCCAGCATGGATCGCTGCATGGCGTCGAGCGGATAGCCATCGGCGCTGTCGAAAAGATTGCGGTAGAACGATGCCATCAATTTGTAACTGGAACTCACCCAGCCCCAGCGGGAGAAGGCGATTATTCCGATTGCGCCGGATGAATCGGCTTCGAGTATGCCCTCGACGGTCGATATAGCCCCGAAGCCATGCACCGCTTCGACATCGAACATCCCCTGGTCGCAGGCGATGGAATAATAGAATCCGACTTTGTTGTTTTTGGTAAGCTGATTGAACTCGGCATGAACGCCGTTGCCGTTGGCGGTCAAAATATACGTTTTTGGTTGCTCGTTGTAGCCGCTGGTCTTGAGCGCGAAACCATCGGGTCGGCCATGGGCAAGCACATTGACGAAGCCGGCGCCCTGCGACACTGTGCTGCGGGTATCATCGACAGTCGGTCCCGATGGCGCCGGGTCGGCGCCGTTGGTCTGTTCAGCCAGCCCCTCGCAGTCCGATATAATATGGCCGGGAAATTCCTCGGCGACGCTGTACTGCTGCCCGCCCTCGACATAATCACGCAGATGGTCGGATGAGAAATACAACGAATGAGTCAAATATGATCGGTCGCCGTTGCCGGGGTTGAATAAATAGGCTTCCAGCTTGCGCGTATAGGCCGCTATCTGCTCGGAGCGGGCAAACGGCAGCCGTCCAACCCACAGGTCCATACCGATATCCGGCTGATCCTGTGTCGGTTCGCCCCAGATATTGTCGCCATCGATATCCCAGGTGCCATTGACATCAGCGAAATAGAGATCGCAGACAGCCAGGTTGTATAATTCAGGCATGAGACCGGTGTTGTAATAATAGGCATAACGAACCGGCAGGATTGTATCATCGCCGCCGAGCAGCACGTACCGGCCACCATTGTTGTGGAAATCGATCAGATAATTGCGCAAGGCCTCGGCATCATCGATGCCGGTATATGATGCGATGATAGTATCGATCAGGGCAATATCAATGGCGAAACCGGTGCGACGCTTGAGTGCCACAAAATCATCAAAGGCCGGCGCCAGGTCAGTTGATGTGACGACAACATACTCACTACCCAGAGGAAGCCCCGGCGCTGCACCCAGAGCCTGCTGCTGGGATACAGGCTTATCAATAGCCGGCTTCGGCATACCGGCTGAGATTCGCGAGAAGGGATCATCGGTGTTTACGGTGAATTCATAATTGAAGATAATCCGGTTATCATCGAGATATTGAATAGGATAGAATGTAACTGCCCGGACGGCGGCGCTGTTGACGATCATGGTTTCGATTTCGGCTGCTTTCGATGGATACAGGCTCTGTGAATGGTCGGCAAAGGTTCGGGGTACGACGCGCGATTCGAGCGAAGTGGTGATGTCAGCCGGGCTGAGCGATGGCGTAAATGGCAACTCAAGCGTGTCGGCGGCCACAACCTGCACCATTGGTGAATTGCTTATGGTGCCATCAGAGTAATACTGACGCGTGATTATCGGCAGCACTGGTTGATTTTCGTGGGTGATAGTGGCGGTGCCATCGAGGAAAACTGTTCGGGACGCCTGATCGAAGTGCAAAGCCGATCGATCGATGGAAATTTCATCGATTGTTTCAGCGGCCAGAGATGCTGCAAGAGATAAAAACAGCATACTGATCAGTAAATAGCCCTTCATGACATCCTCTCAGCTTGTTTCAAATCGCGTGCAAGAAGACCTCTTGCAAGGATGGTGCCGGGCTGATCCGGGATTCGCATCGATGAAGTAAGGCCTTGATCTACTATGAGATAGGAATGGCCGGACGCCAGCGCAACCAGTAGAAGTATCGCCGGGACTGGTCGCTTTCTATGGGGTTTTCCCCATAGCCTGATGTAAGACATCAATAGGATAATTTTTTCGGAATAGGAAATGGTCGATTTGTGGTATGGTGCAAGCCCCGAAGAGCTTCCCGAAAAACAGTTTTCAAAATCCTGTTATCTATTGAAAGATAAAAAATTACACGAAGTATTTTTTAATTCTTTTTTCTTGACTTTTAACCGTTTTCGCGAGATTTTATCCGCGTAGTGGGAAATTGTGGGACATAGTGGGATAAGAGGTTGCTTTTGCTTGGGTTTTGTGGAACATTTACCGCCACTATTGATGATAAGGGACGGCTCTCGATCCCCTCGAAAATCCGACCCGGCGATTCGGAATCCTCGAAGAAAAAAGGTATTCCGGCCGGGGAGTCGATGGTATTGACCGAGGGCCTCGACGGCTGCCTGTCACTTTACCCTCAGGACGAATGGTCAAAAATACAAAAGCGTCTCGAAACCCTTTCCTTTACTCAGCGTAATTTCCGCTACTTTAATCGGCGCCTTCACCAGCATACCTCACTGGTAACGATTGACAAGTCGGGCCGCATTAACATCCCCGATAAGTTACGACAGTTGGCGGGTTTAAAAAAGGAAGTTTTGGTGGTCGGCGTCAACCAGACGATCGAAATTTGGGATCCGGAGCGATTTGAAACGTATCAGTCGGATTATGGTCCCAGCTATGAGGAGGTAGCCGAACGGCTTTTTGACAAAAATGACGGCAGCCAGCAGCTTCCATCGCCCGGTTCTGGTTGATGAAGCAATCGGCTTTCTCGTCACCAGTCGCAATGGGGCCTATGTGGATGCGACGGCGGGAGGGGGCGGACATACGCATCGAATCGTTACAGCTCTTGACCCCGGTGGCCGGGTTTTGGCCATCGATCGTGATGCCGACGCAGTTGCCGCGGCACGGAAACACATAGAAAATTCCACCGTCCCGACTGACGTCGTTCAGGGAGAATTCGCAGCTTTACACCATCTGGCAAGCGAGGCAGGGATGTCTCAGGTAAACGGCATACTATTTGATCTCGGCGTTTCGAGTTTTCAACTCGACCGGCCCGATCGCGGTTTTTCGTACCGTGAGGCGGGCCCGCTCGATTTGCGGATGAATCCCTTCGAGGGACCCTCGGCCGCCGATGTCATTGCTGCGGCCACGGGCGAAGAACTGGCCCGGATGTTTTTCGAATATGGCGAAGAGCGGAATAGTCGTAAAATCGCTGCCGCTATCGTTGATGCCCGCCGCAAAAAGCCCATCACCACTACTGCCGAACTGGCTGCTGTTATCAGTAGGGTTACCAATCCCCGTTATCTCAACAAGACGTTTTCGCGAGTTTTTCAAGCCCTGCGCATAGTCGTCAACGAAGAAATTCGTCAGCTCGAACGAGGCCTTGAGGGCGCACTCGAGCTTTTGACTTCAGGCGGCCGATTGGTTGTGATTTCCTACCACTCCCTGGAAGATCGTCTGGTCAAAAATTTTATCCGTGAACGATCCACCGGCGATACGGCTGTCCTGCGCCGTCTGACCAAAAAACCGGTGGTGCCGTCGCGACAGGAAATTGAAGCTAACAGCCGGGCCCGCTCGGCCAAACTACGTGCCGCGGAGAGAATCTAAGATGGCCCGAACCCGCCGTTTGACATCGCAACGACGACGTACCCGCCGGCAGATTATCCGTGACCGGTATATCCGCATTGTGGCGGTCTCGCTGGTTATCATCGCGGTGGCGTCGTTCTATGTCTATCAGCGCGTCTGGGTTCGACAGTTGGTTTCGGAGATCGAACGGCTCGAGGCCCGCAATGCGGCCGCGTCACGATATACCGCCACGCTGGAAGCGCAATGGAAGACATCGTCGTCCATCGGCGCCCTGGAAAGACGCATTACCGAATTGAATCTCGGGCTTCGCCCCACCCTGCCGGATCAGAATTTCGTGCTGACGCCGCCCCAAACCAGCGAGGACCGTTTTGCGGGATTCGTCAATGCCCTGGAAAAGCTGACCCGTCACCTGCCGGTCATCAGTACCAATGAAGCCGGCGCAGAGGAATTGTTTGACACCGAATGAAGCCGCAGTATTCAAAAATTCGCGTTGGGATTGTTTTTATCGGCTGCGCTGTTGTCTTTGGCCTGTTTGTTATTCGTCTGTTCATGGTCCAGGTCATCCAGGGCTACGGTCTGCGCGAACGCGCCCGCATCCAGTACGAGGAATCGATCGAGCTGCCGGCGGCCCGGGGAGAAATCTATGATGCCCGCGGCAATAAAGTCGTCGCCAACGACAGCTTCTCATCGCTTTTCGCCTATGCCTGGACGAAAGATGATCTCCCGGCGATGCATCGGTGCATTGCCAACACGCTTGGCATGACCTACCGGGCGGCAGTGGAGAAATTCGATCTCAAGCCGAAGTCGTTTGCCTGGATCAAGCGTGGTCTGCTGCCTGAAGAACTTGAACGGCTCAATGCACAGAAAATCGCTTCGGGGCTGTTTCTTCGCGAAGAACCGACCCGCCGGTATCCCTATGGCCTGATTGGCCGACAAATTGTCGGATTTGTTGATCTTGACAATGTCGGCAAGTCGGGTATTGAGATGGTCATGAATGATCGCCTGACCGGCCAAAGCGGCCGGGCGGTTATCCAGAAGGACGCGCTCGGCACCGAATATGCCATTCGCCATATCCCGCTCAAAGAGCCGGAAACCGGGAAATCGGCAGTGCTGACGATTGACTGGCGGAAACAGCAGATTGTCGAGGAAGAACTTCGTCGGGGTATCAAAGAACATAATGCCAAAGGCGGTATGGCGGTCTTTTTGAATCCGACCAATGGCGAGATAATTGCTGTGGCTGAATGTCGCGCCGATGAGGAAGCCTCGGAGCGACCGGTCAAATGTGGCCCGGTTACCGATGTCTTCGAACCGGGATCGCAAGACCGACTCGGACTGGGTGAAGGAGTTTCTCGCCGACTTCATGGCCGAACACGCCTGTCCCGAGTGTCGCGGCG
>CAZGLR010000020.1:0-17996 GCA_964526635.1 uncultured Ignavibacteriales bacterium
TAAATAATCCTCGAAATCTACCACATAGTTTACAAGATATTAAACTTAAAAATAGCGATATCACTAAAAAATGGGGGGAAACAAGAAGAATAAAGCCTTTTGATGGTGGTTATAGGTTGGCATATCAAATTAGGGGCAAAGAGTTATTGTTAATTCTTGTAGATACGCGACAGAACTTTTACAAGGAATTGGCTCGATAATTCATCTTTTTTTATGATTTTCCAATAATTCTATTAAATCCTCTATCGACCACAGGTGGTCGGTTATGCCCGCTTCCCAAGTCTGATTATTTTCAAACTGACCCACTACCGATTTCCCGTGTTGACTATAGTCTGGTCTAAATTCCGTTGTCGGGCCAATTATTCGGTTGTCTGATACCAAATAAACTGTAGATTGTGAACTCGACGCGGGAATATATATGCGCAAGATGGTTATCGGAAAATGGGGGCAGTTTGTCAAACTGTCCGAGACTCAGGTTCTTATCATCCTGTCGGTCATTGTCGGCGCCGGCACCGGTTTTGGCGCTATTGCCTTTATTTCCCTTATTGAATTCGCCCGCGAATTGTTTTTCGGGTATTCCGCCGAGGTGCTTTCCGGTCTGGCCGGAACTACCGGAGACAGATTTCGCTGGTGGATTGTAGCGATTCCCGCTATCGGCGGGCTGCTGGCCGGACCGATAATCTTTTATTTCGCACGCGAAGCCAAAGGTCACGGTGTCCCGGAGGTTATGGACGCCGTCGCCCGCCGTGGCGGAATTATCCGACCGCAGGTCGCCGCGGTAAAGGCTGTCGCTTCAGCCATATGTATCGGCTCCGGAGGATCGGCCGGCCGCGAAGGACCGATTATTCAGATCGGTTCGGCTATCGGCTCGACCATTGGACAAATCTTCAGAATGTCCGGGAACCGTGTCAAAATCCTGGTCGGCTGCGGTGCGGCGGCCGGGATCTCGTCGGTCTTCAATGCTCCCATCGCCGGTATTATTTTCGCGCTGGAGATAATCCTTGGTGATTTCGCAATCAAAACTTTGTCACCGGTGCTGTTGTCGTCGGTGGTGGCCTCGGTTATTTCACGGTCCTTTCTGGGCGATCATCCGGCTTTTGATATCCCGACGTATCATCTCGTATCCGCCTGGGAAATTCCGCTTTATGTTGTCCTGGGCGGTCTGTGCGGCATGATTGCAGTTTTATTCACCCGCGTCTTAAGCTGGTCGGAATCATTTTTTGATAATTTGAAACTGCCGGAGATTATCAAACCCGGCATCGGCGGATTTCTGCTTGGTATAATCGGGATTTTCTTTCCGCAGGTGTTTGCCGACGGTTACAACACTATCCATCTGGCGTTGTACGGCAATATGGCGGTCGGTCTGCTGACCGTGTTGATTTTCCTGAAAATCGCCGCGACGTCAATGACGCTGGGATCGGGTAACTCCGGTGGAATTTTCGCACCGTCGCTATTTATGGGTGCAATGGTCGGCGGCGCGTTTGGCTCGATGATACACATGGCTTTTCCCAGCTTCACCGGTTCAGCCGGGGCCTATGCTCTGGTTGGCATGGCTGCGCTTGTTGGTGGAACGACCCACGCGCCTATCACGGCCATAATCATCATCTTTGAAATGACCAATGATTACCGCATTATTTTGCCTCTCATGGTCGCCGTTACGTTTTCCACGCTGGTGGCGCGGCATCTGTTCAGTCATTCGATATATACTGTCAAACTGGCGGCTCGCGGCATTTTTCTGAAGGGTGGAAAGGATCTCGCGGTTCTGCGTTCGATTCGGGCGTATGAAGTCATGGATCGCAATTATGAGATGATCCCGGCCTCGACGCCATTGCGGAATATTATCCATAAAATCGAGATGACTCGCGAAACCTACTATATGGTCGTCGATAAATATCAGCATCTGATCGGTGTTATTTCGTTGCAGGATCTGCGCGGATTTTTGACCTCCAGTGTTGTCATTCATGATATCGTTATTGCTGAAGATGTGGCGCATAAACATGTGGTAACGGTGACACCCGACGATGACCTGGCCCAGGTTCGCCAGAAGTTTGCGCTACAGGATATGCAGCTTTTGCCGGTTATCGATCCCCAAAATGACAATCAGCTGATCGGTGTCGTCCGGCATCAGGATATGATGACGGTGTATAACAAGCGCCTGATTGAATCGCTGGAAACCTGATCGTTAAAAGCGTAATCCAATATATAGATAAAAACGATGCGGCCTCTTCTCGGCGTTGCCGTAGCCGAGTTCGACCGGCCCGAGGGGTGAGTTCCAGGCCAAAGTCAGGCCATAGCCTTTGAGAAAATCGCCGATTTTAATTTCTTCGTATTCGTCAAAGACATTGCCATAATCGAAATTCCCGATCAGGTAAAAACGGTAAGGCAGATTGAGGCGGATCTGCCAGTTGGTCACCAGAAATTTATCCCCCACCAACTGGCCGGTGCGGTAACCGGAGAACTGATACATGCCGCCGATATAGTATTTTTCAATATCGGGCAAATTAGCGGTGGAGAGCCCGATTGCAAATCGCGGTCGGATTGTGAAAAATTTATTGGGCGTCAATGCGCCCTCGATGGAACCATAGATTTTGCTGTATTCATCCAGCGTTCCGCCGAGCCATTTGCCGCTAAAATCAAAGACCAGCTCCTGGCTGTGGCCACGATTAGGAAAGGGGTATTGATCGAAGGTTTCAACGCTTGATTTGATGGCAAACGTGGAAAGAACATCATCAAGTTCGGTGGTGGCGCCGCTGAGACGGCGCGAGACGTTCTCCAGACGGTATTCAAAGAAGATCAGACCCAAACGGGCGATATGCTGCCCGGCGGAAATCGACCAGCCATAACGGTTTTCATAACGGTAGCCGTCGGGGCCGCCATCGGGCCCGAAGAGCCGTCGCTGCAGCCGCTTGTAATAGACTTCAGAGCGCGCCGTAAGGAGCGTACTCGAAAGCCGATCAACTTTGACCGAGAATGAGTATTTGTAACGTCGTGATGAAATCCGGCCGTGGAGCAGCATCTGCAAACCCGCGCCGAATACGTTATCATCGAGCAATTGGCCGAATGCCTCGGCCTGGTATTCATCATCCCAGTGAGCACCAAATCGAAACTGGGTATATTTCTTTTCCTTGACGTTGATCGTCAGATGCGCACCGGCGGCGGTTGGCTGCAGGTCGAGGCTGACCCGTTCGAAGAAACCCGTGCCATAGATATTGGCGATACCATTGTCGGATTTACGGGTGTCAAACGGGTCACCGGGGCGCAGCGGGTAATTGGCTTTTATGATCCAGCTTCGGGTACGCTGATTCCCCCGAATATCGACATACTTCAGTTTGCCCTCGTCAATGGCAATCGTGACCTGCCCGGCGTCATGATCGTAAACAATCTGCTGCAAATACGCCAGGCCATAGCCCGCCTCGTGAAACAGGGTAATCATGGATTGCGCCGATTCATGAACATCAGCCAGTGACAGACGGCAATCTTCGGGGACGGCGAAAATAGGCTGAAGAATCGAATCAGGAATGATGGTATTGCCGGTAAACTGATAGGTAACTTCCTGGCAGCGGCGATTGGGGATGCCATCGAGGACAATAATCGTGGAATCACCGCGACTGATGACTGCCGCTTCGAGAGAACCAAAGGTAAGTTCCCGATCGGCAAACAGCAGGGCCTGCCGCAGATGATCCGGCTGAAATAACTCGCCGGGTCGGATCGGGAACACAGCCACCAGCCGCTCCAGTAGTTTGTCGCTACGGGCGGGGATGACGGCATCGACGAATATAGCCGAGTCGCCATTGCGTTTTTTCAGCGCCGCAAGAAGATCATCGACAGCTTCCCGGCCGATAGTGTAACCCAATTCGATCAGTGAATCGCGCAGACTGAAATCGAACGTTTCGATATCTTCGAGATCGGTGCCGAGGACAAAATCGGCCCTGGCCAGTTGTTCCTCAAGCGCTTCCTGGGCCATGATCGTCGTTACCTGGCCGGCCACGTCAATCGGGTCAGTAATCTTGTCGACCGGCAGCAAATCGGCGGTGGTGTTGAGGGCGATAACGAAATCGGCGCCCATACGACGACAGGTTTCGACCGGGATCGGCACGACAATGCCACCGTCCATCAAATAGCGGCCGTCGCGTTCCACAGCCGTAAAGGCCAGCGGGAAGGCCATCGACGCCCGCATCGCGGTGGTAAGCGATCCTGATCCAATTTCGACCAGTTCACCCGTGGCAATATCAGTAGCGGCGGCCCGGAAGGGAATCGGCAGGCGATCGAAATTGCCACCGCAGCGGTAAGTGGCCTCGATAGTCAAATCAGTCAGGAGATTGGTCAGCCGCTGACCGGCGGCCAGGCCCTGGGGAATATATGGTTTCAGGCCTTCAAATCTAATTGAAAACAGGTACTTGTCGCGTTCTTCGCGCTGGGTGAACAGCAGCGAACGGCGACGGGGGGTATCGAAAAATAGATTGGTGAAATCGACTCTGGCTACCTGTTTTTCGATTTCAGCGGCACTGTAGCCGGCGGCATACAAGCCGCCGACAATCGATCCTATTGATGATCCGGCGATTGCGGAAATCGGGATATCAGCTTCTTCGAAAGCCCTGAGCATACCGATTTGGGCCAGGCCGCGGGCGCCGCCGCCCGATAAGGCCAGTCCGACACTGACCGGATAATAGGTCTCCGGGATCTGAAAATCGCCGGGGGCGAGTGTGTCCCGTGAGATTGTCATCACGGTCAGGGTCTCATCGGCCCGGAGCATATCGGGAACGATAGCTGTCACCCACAGCCAGAAACAACATCCAATGATAAACGTACTTTTCACTTGCGACTACCTGATAAAACCGATTCCTTGACCATATAATGGCAACAGTATCGTTTTAGACAAGGACAAAGTCATTGGCCCTGACCAAGGTTGAAATAAAAAAGCTGGTATCGCTCAAGTCCAAAAAAGGGCGGCGTACCGAGGACCGTTTTCTGGCCGAGGGCGTCCGGCTGCTCGAAGAAGCCCTGCGGGCTGATTATCGCCCTGAAATCGTCCTCTATGCCCCCGGCGAAGTAACCGAGCGGGGACAGAATGTCATTCGTTCGTTTTCCAAGCGGCGCATCAATACCATAACGGTTGCAGTAAAGGAAATCAACAAAATCTCCGATACCGATACGCCGCAGGGCATTGTGGCTGTCTTTAAACAACGACATACCAGCTTTGAGAAACTCTTATCGCAATCTCCACGTACGATTGTAGTGTGTGACGGTGTCGGGGATCCAGGAAATCTCGGCACCCTGCTGCGATCGGCGCTGGCGTTCGGGGCCGATGCCGTGGTTACCACCGAGGGTTCGGCCGAAGCGACCAATCCCAAGACGATCCGGGCCAGTATGGGCAGTTTTTTTCATCTGCCGATTATCAGCGGCGCCGATCCGACTGACATTGTCGGTCTTCTTAAACGGCATACGTACCGCATTGCCGTGGCCGATGTGCGGGGACAGGCTATCTCCGCCGGGGGTGATGACGGTGAGAAAACCGCCATAGTCATTGGCTCGGAACCCGCGGGAACCGGTTCAGTTTTCGCCGCGGCCGCTGATCAGCGCTGGAAAATCCCGATGACGGCGAAGGTGGAATCGCTTAATGCCGCTATGGCCGGCTCGATTTTACTTTATTGGCTGTATGCCGGACGGAAACGATCATGAAAAAAATCATGCAATTGTTCGCTTATGGTGTCATGATTGTCGTCAATATCTCTGCAATCACTGCGCAAACTATAAACGAGGTCGGCAATGGCGTCTATACCGGTGAGTTGATCGAACAACGCCTCGATGTTGTCTCCGGAGACAATATTGTCGTGAGTTCGGCAACGACCCTTTCGGGTGAACTGACCATCAAAGTCGTCGACGAAGGCGCCAGGCTGACCTATCAAAAGCGGCTTAAATCCAACGATCGCGAAGAGGCCCGCCAGTATGCTTCGGAGATTTCAGTCGAAATCGATCGTACTCCGCAGGAAGTAACTATCGCACTGCGGGCGCCGGCGAGAACGTCATGGTCGGGAACCGATGGTTCCGGACGGATCAATGTCATTCTCGAAATGCCGGCCAATTGCAACATCGAAACCGCCACCGCCTATTTCGACATTACCGCAATCGGACCGTTTGCCTCGTTCACCGCCGCCGAGACCCTGGCCGCCGTCGAGATCAGCAAAGTTACCGGCCCCACAGAAGTCAAAGTGTCCAACCGTGATCTCAAGATTTCCGAAACTACCGGCATGCTGACCGCGACCAATAAATACGGCACAATAAAACTCGAGCAAATTGACACCGGGGGAAAATCGGCGCTGATTCGCAACGAAAACGGTGAGATTCTCATAACGGATTTTACCGGCAATATAGATGTCCGAACCAGCTATAATCGAGTCGTCGCCAGGGGGCTCTATTTAACCGGCGAGCGGAACCGTTTCCGCAACGTCTCCTCGCCGATATATATTCAGTTCGATTCGCTGAATACCGGCGATATAATGATCAATAACCGTTACGCGGATATTGAAATAGCCATCACCGGTTTGACCGATGCGGTCTTCATCTGCAAGACCGGTAATGGTGGGGTCACCCGGGCCGAAGGGATGAAGATCACCCCGACCTTGGTGTATGACAACCGGCTCGAATTTATAACCGGCGAGGGTGCCGCTGAAGCTCGTATAACCGCCAGGGACGGCGGTAGCATTATAATCAACGGTTCAGCGGCTGCGGAAGCCGATGCAGGAGGCAGATAGATGGCGTCACGGATGACCCGCATGATTTTTACAATACTTTTGATGCTCGCGGCAACAACCGCCAGGGGCGAGCCGCGCCTGGAGTTGCCGGAAGAAGTTTTCTTTTATCAGCCGGTCGCCTCGGCCTGGGGGCAGGCCGGTTTCTGGAATAATCCGGCCAGTCTGGGTGCCGGCCAATCGGGCAACATTCTGGTGTTTACTCATCGCGCCGATCGTTTTATTCGCGACTGGGGCGGCGCTGCCACCTGGAAATTCGTCGGATTGGCCTATCGAAAGATAAACAACGACGATATCTCCGATGTCTCGGAATATATGATTGGTCTGGGCGGCGGCGATAAGCTGCGATTCGGTGTGTCGTATCGGTATTTCAGGGATGGTCCCGGGTATTTGAATAATCGTCATCTCTGGACGATAGGTCTTCAGTCTCATTATAATCGAAACTTCAGATTCGGGGTGCGGGCCGAAAACCTGAACCGGGGACGAATCGATGGTCAGCGCAGCGACATACGGTATGTGTATGGCGTTGGCGCCCGCATCTACAAGGAGATTGTAAGCCTGACGTTTGATGTCAATCAGCTCCATACGCAATCGCTGGATGAGTCCGAATTTCGTACCGGATTCGATGTCCGGCCGATTCCCGGCTTATATGTCTTCGGCGACATCAGTAATAAAAACGGTTTCAATATAGGCATTCGGGCGAATATCGAACGCGAGTATGTCACGCATTATCATAGTTTCGACAAGGATGGCAAGAGCCGCCTGGGGACGACCGCATTCGGGATGGTCAATGGCAATCAGCCGTCACTGGTTACTATGAACACTCAAACGCTAATGATGTCGTTGTCGGGAAATCTTCCCGAAAGCCCGGATATCCCGTTCTTCGGCACCGAGCCATTAACCTACTACGATTATGTGGGCGGTATTTATGATGCGGCTGCGGACGACGCGATCACTCGCTTGTTCTTGCGGATCGGTTCACTGCGCTGCGGTCTGGCCAAAACCGAAGAGTTGGGGCAGGCGCTGGCGCATTTCAAATCGCGCGGGAAAACAATTATCGCCTATATTGATCACCCTAATAATCTCGGTTACCTGCTGGCATCGTTTGCTGATTCGATTGTCATCCCGCCGGTATCGCAATTGACTCTGGTCGGTCTGCGCGCTGAACTGCGCACGTATACCGGACTTATGGAAAAAATCGGGGTGGAGGCCGAAATCGAACGCATCGGTGATTATAAAACCTCCCCGGAACGGTATTTCCTGGATCAGCCGAGTGATGAAGCCCGGCAGGAAATCAACCGTCTGCTCGACTCGATGTATGCTTACCTGGTTGAGACAATTGCTGTAAATCGCAGTCTGAGTCCTGATTCGGTCCGCGCCTTGATTGATCAGGGGCCGTTGCCCTCGATTACAGCCGTCTCCTCCGGCCTGGTCAACGACCGCCGGTACTTCGACGAACTCGATCGTTCTATTGGAGGTACGACATCGTTTTACAGCTATGTTCAGGATCCGGACTATCATGATCGCTGGGGTGATCTCCCGCAACTGGCCATACTGACGCTTGAAGGCGGTATTGCGGGTGAGAGCGGAACCCCGCTTGTCGGAGAATACGATGTCATTCCGCATATCCGCGCGGTGAAAGACAGCGATCGTATCGAGGGTGCCGTTTTGCGAATAAACTCGCCCGGCGGTCTGGCCCTGCCGGCCGATCTGATATGGTACGAGCTCGAGCGGCTGGCAAAAAAAAAACCGCTGGTGATATCGCTTGGTAATGTTGCCGCTTCCGGCGGGTATTATATTACGACCCTTGACAGCCCGATTTACACCGATCGCAATACAATTACCGGTTCGATCGGAGTGTATGCCGGCAAAGTTAATACCGTAGAGATGTTTGAGAAACTGGGTATATATTCTGAAACTTACGGTCGGGGGGAAAACTCCCGTTTTTTTTCAATGATTGAGCCCTATACTCCAAAACAGCGGGAGCAGTTGAAATATCACCTGAGATTGATGTATGACCATTTTGTCGAAAAGGTGGCCGACAATCGGTCTCTGCCTGCCGATTCGGTGGATAATCTGGGCCGGGGGCGGGTCTGGACCGGCGCTGAAGCGGCTGCCAACGGTTTGGCCGACACAGTTGGCGGGCTTCACGAGGCCTTATTGCATCTCGTTAATATATGTGAACTTACAGGCAGAGAGTTTGATCTGATCCAGGCGCCCAGGCAGTATTATTTCTGGAAGAACCCGTTCGATTTTTCGCACTGGATAGACAATGTCGCCGCGCTGATTATTGACGTTCGCGACGCACAATCGGTATTGGATGGTGATCTTTCGGGAAATATTTACTATAGATTGCCGTATAATCTCACGATTGAGTAAATTGCCTGTGAAACAAATTCGGGTGTGATACGTTGATAGATTCATGGGTGCGCATAATATGATAAGTCTCAATCTACACGTACGCCTAC
Organism: uncultured Ignavibacteriales bacterium; assembly: GCA_964526635.1. Taxonomy (GTDB): domain Bacteria; phylum Zixibacteria; class MSB-5A5; order GN15; family JAAZOE01; genus CAZGLR01. Next base: position 9,218 of record CAZGLR010000020.1, read on the forward strand.
AAAAAATACTCTATACACAGCCAAGGGAGGATTCGATGGCACAAAGGATTCTCATCCGGAGTCTGCTTTTATCATTGGTGGTTCTCTGGACTCTGAGCGCAACAGCGCTCGCCTTTGATTTTTCAACCGTTGAAGAAAATATCACAGACTTCACTCTGGATAATGGCATGAAGTTCATTATCCTCGAAGATCATTCCGCTCCGGTCATTTCATTCGTTATTCAGGCGGATGTAGGCGGCGCGGATGATCCCAAGCAGGCCGCCGGTCTAGCCCATATGTTCGAACATATGGCGTTCAAGGGAACCTCGGAGATCGGTACCAAGGATTTCAAAGCCGAAAAGAAAGCGCTTGAAAAACTCGATGCGATCTATTATGAGCTTCAGGCCGAACGGCGCAAGGGTGACCGGGCCGATTCAGTCAAGCTGGCCGAGCTTGAAGAAAAGTTCAAGGCCGCCCAGGAAGAGGCCGAGCAGTATGTCGAGACCAATGAATTTACCACTATCGTTGACCGCGAGGGCGGTGTCGGTCTCAATGCCGGTACCGGTTACGATAACACGACGTATTACTTTTCCTTCCCGTCAAACAAGCTGGAACTCTGGTTCTATCTCGAATCGAGCCGTTTCAGCGATCCTGTCCTGCGCCAGTTCTACAAGGAAAAGGACGTTGTCATGGAAGAACGTCGCATGAGCCGTGAATCGTCACCGATCGGACGGCTTCAGGATGAATTCATCGCGACTACTTTCAAGGCTCATCCATATGGCAATTCGCTGATCGGACAAAGCTCGGAAATCGCCAACTACGACAAAGAGACGGCGATGGAGTTCTTCCGTAAATACTACGTGGCGTCGAATCTGGTTGCGGTCATGGTTGGTGATGTCGATCCCGATGAAGCCAAAAAGTATGCAGAAAAGTATTTCGGCAAACTGCCGAATGTGCCGAAGCCGCAACGGCTCTATATTGAAGAACCCGAACAGAAGGCCGAACGGGTTGTGGTCATGCCGGATCAATCCCAGCCGGTGTTGATTATGGGTTTCCACCGGCCGTCGTTCACGCATGAAGACGATGCGGTCTATGATGCGATATCCGACTATCTCGGCCAGGGGCGTACCTCGCTTCTCTACAAGAGCCTGGTCAAGGAAAAGAAACTGGCCTCGAGTATCGGGTCGTTTGCATCGTTCCCGGCCGGGAAGTACAATTGCGCCTTTGGTGTTTTCGCGGTGCCGTCGAAGGGCTACACCGCGCTGGAATGCGAGGAAGAGATTATGGCGCAGATCGAATGGCTCAAGGATAATCCGGTTCCGGCCGAGGAGCTGGAAAAAATCAAAGCCCGGGCCAAGGCGGATTTTGTAAACAGCCTGTCGTCCCGCTCCGGTCTGGCCTCACAACTGGCCGCATATCAGAATTACTTCGGTGACTGGCGCGAGCTGTTTACCAGCCTCGATAAGATCAATGCCGTGACGACTGAAGATATTCAGCGCGTCGCCCAGGATTTGTTCCGCATTGAGAACCGTACGATGGCCTACATCGAAACCGAAGAATAGGACCCGGAGGGAGAGAGAGAAAATGAAGGCGTTATCAAAATTAACAACAGTACTGGCGGTTCTCCTTCTGGCCGTGATGGTCGCCGGCATTGATGCCAAAATGAAGGACCTGGATTTTCCGCCATTGAACAAGATAGAAGTTCCACAACCACAGAAGTTCACCCTCGACAACGGTATGACCGTCTATTTGCTCGAGGATCATTCTCTGCCCCGCATCAATGTCTCGGTTCGCATCAATCGTTGTGGTTCATATCTGGAACCTGCCGAACTCATTGGACTGGCTGGAATGACCGGCGAAGTAATGCGTACCGGCGGCACTACTTCGATGCCCGGAGATGAAATCGACGAGCAGCTTGAAGCGGTCGGGGCCTATGTCGAAACCGGAATCGGAACCACTTCGGGTTCGGCCGGGGCCAACGGCCTCTCCGAATACGCCGATTTGATTATCGGGACGCTGGCCGATGTACTGCGCAACCCGGTTTTTGCCGAGGAAAAAGTCGAACTGGCCCGGAGCAATATAAAGTCCGGTATCTCGCGCCGTAATGATGAACCGATGGATATCACCCTGCGCGAGTTCCGTAAGCTGATTTTCGGCTCCGATTCGCCGTATGCCCGGCATGCCGAGTATGCGACCATCGATGCCATCAGCCGCGATGACCTGATCATGTTCCACAAAATGACAGTGATGCCGAACTCGATTCAGATCGCGGTGTGGGGCGATTTTACTGGCGACGAGATGCTGGCCCTGATCAGGGACAAATTCGGCAGCTGGGCCAAGGGGCAGATCCCGCCCGAACCGCCCGATGTCGATTATGAACATATTGCCACGGTCAACTATGCCCCTAAAACCGATGTCACCCAGTCGCAGATTCTGCTGGGTCATGTCGGCGGCAAGATGGGTGATCCCGATTACCCGGCGGCGATTGTTATGAACTCGATTCTCGGCGGTGGCTTCGGCAGCCGTCTGTTCAACAATGTTCGCTCGAAAAAGGGCTATGCCTATGCCGCCTCCGGGCAGTTTTCGTTTAACTACGACTACCCGGGATGGTTCTATGCCTATTCAGCGACCAAGTCGGAAAGCACTGTCGATGCGATCCTGGAAATCAAGAAGCAAATCGAATCGATGCAAACCGACCCGCCGACCGAAATGGAAATGACTCAGGCCAAAGAAGGCTGGCTGAATTCGTATGTCTTCAATTTCGATACCCGGGGTGAAGTCCTCGGCCGCATGATGACATATGATTACTATGGCATGCCGCAGGATTATCTCCAGCAGTTGAAGGAAGAGGTCGAGAGCGTCACCCCTGAAGATGTCATGGAAGTCGCAAAGAAAAAACTGCATCCCGATGCCCTGCAGATTCTCGTGGTCGGTAACAAGGAAGATTTTGGTAAACCGCTGTCGGAATTTGGTGAAGTTAATGAGATTGACATCACTATCCCCGAACCTGAGGCCGCCGACTTTGCCGCGACCGAAGAGGAACTGGCCACGGGTATGAAAATGCTGGCTAAAACAGTCGAAACCTGCGGCGGTGTGGATAATTTCAAGAAGATCAACAACGTCAAGACTGCGGCCGCGGTTACGATGGCCATGCCCCAGGGATCGATGACCATTAATATCGAGTCGATCACCATGTATCCGACCATGAGCTATCAGCTGGTTAAAACCCCGATGGGTAATCAGGAAAGCACCTACATTGGGGATGCCGGCTGGGTAAAAGCCCAGGAACAGGTGCAGATGATGGGTCCCGATGAACTTGAAGAGAGCAAAACGGAGATGAAGCGGGATATGGTCATGGTCTTTGCCGCGGTCAATAAGCCCTACTACCAGGTTGCTTATCGCGGTGAGCAGGATTTTGGCGGCCAGACCGCAGCCCGTCTTGATTTCTTTATTGAGCCCGATATCCAGTGGACCATGTACATCGATCCCGCCACCAGCATGCCGGTCGGGAAGACCTACATGGGTCAGACGATGGCCGGCCCCGGTGAGATTGTAAGTACCTATAGCGAATGGAAAGAATTCGCCGGGACCAAACATCCGGTGAAAACCAATCGCGATATGGGTCCGATGACGATGGATGTTGAAGTGACGTCGATGACGGTCAATGGCAAGATCGATGAATCGATTTTCACCAAGCCCGAAGGTATTTAGAGAGGATCACATTCAATCGAATCAACGAAAAAACGCCGGCCAAAACCGGCGTTTTTTTTACTACAAATGCTTTCTGAAAAACTCCGACGACAACCCCAGTACGCGATCGAGTGCGGGCGTACTACCGCCAAAGGGATGCCCGGCGCCGAATGTATGTCCGGTTTCGGGAATCGGTACAAAGTCGGCAAAGGTCGGGTCGGCCCAGTTTGAAATCTTTTTGCCCTCATCAAACGGCACCGATTCGTCTTCTTCGCCGTGGATAACCAGCAAGGGTTTAGCCAGACTCTTGACGGCATTTTCGATATTGAGAGTCGTCTGGCCGTGCGTCTCGACATCATCGAGTAGATTGGTGCCAAGGCGCATAATCTGGCCGGTACGCTTATTGGGGATTTCGATATAGCCCCGGCGGCGCCATGATTCTTTCACAGCATCATTATACCGGTTCAGATCAGACACCGATGACCATGTCACCGCCGCCCGAACATCCTTGTTTGAGGCCGCGGTCAGAAGCGTAATCGCCCCGCCCCGGCTGTGACCCAACAGGCCGATCCTCGGTTCGGATACATCGCCGAAGAAACCGTCTTTGAGCGCCCCCATCAACTCACCAAGTTCACGGATTTCGCGGCTGAACGTATTGTGTTCAAATTTATCCAGTTCGGTGAATTCAGTTGGTTTGTCGCCGACGCCATTGTGGGAAAAATTGAAGGTGACGGCAAAGAGGCCGTCGCGTGCCAGAAACTCCCCGATATAGGGTACAAAGCCCCAGTCCTTAAATGATTTAAAGCCATGGACATAAAAGACGCAGCGGGGAGTGTCCGAGGTGAGTTCACCATAGGTGGTCACCCGGATATTTTCATTATCGGAAGCCGTAAAGTTATGATTTTTTTTCATACGGCTCAATATAGGGGAATCAGACGAGGGCGCAAGGTCTGAATCGGTACGGCAGGAGAAGCGATCAGTCCCCGGACATGATAATTGGCGTTTCGTAGGTATCGGAGTATTCCGGTTTTCCGATCAGACGATTGAGTACGAGGATGGTGATACGACGGTTCCGGGGATCATAGGGGTTGTCTTTGACGCGAGGCTTATTGTCGGCATACCCCCGGACCTGATACACCTGGCCCGCTTTGAGTTTGGATTCGGTCATAGCCCGGCGGGCGGCGTTGGCCCGATCAGCAGACAATTCCCAGTTGGTATAGGCCTCGCCACGTTCAAGATCGGAGGCATCGGTATGGCCCTCGATGACCAGTTGATTGGGGAGTTTGGCCAGTTCCATGGCGATGGTTTTGAGAATCAGCTCACCCCGCAGGCTCAGCACCGCTGAACCCGGTTTGAAAAAGGCGACGTTTTCGGAACCCTCAATTAATTGTATGCGCAGTCCCTCCCGGGTGACTTCGATATCGATATGATTTTTGATAATATTGAGACCCGGCATTTGGTCTATTTTGTCTCGAAGACGGGCGGCAAGTTGCTCCATTTCCTTGCGTAATTCATCTTCCAGCGAAATTTCCGGTTGTTCGGGAGCGTCACCGGTTTTGCCACCTTTCATAACACCGGCACCTCCTTTCAGCAGGCCCATCTTGGCTGCACGGGTATAGCCGACCGGATCCTGAAAATATCCCTGGACGTTTTGTTTGACATCATCGGATTGATTGACAATCCACATGACGAGAAAGAACGCCATCATCGCGGTGACAAAGTCGGCATAGGCGACTTTCCACGCACCGCCGTGATGTCCGCCATGTCCGCCGCCCTTTTTGACAATTATGATCGGCTGTTCTTTTTTGTCGTCACTCATAGACGTTAGCTCTTCCGCGTGTTTTTGCAGGCATCTTCGAGTTCAGTGAAGCCGGGCCGTACTTCGGCATGAATGGACCGGCGGCCGTATTCAACGGCGATTGACGGCGGGAAGCCTTTGCAAAAAGCCAGCAGGCACTGCTGGAGGCATTTCATATAAGCGGCATCCTCCTGGTTGCGGGCTTTCATGGCATTGGCCAGCGGACCGACGAAGCCATAGCACAGCAGCACGCCGAGAAACGTCCCGACCAGGGCGGCGCCGACTTTGTGGCCGATTTCCTCGGCCGGCCCCCCGATTGCGCCCATGGTGATCACCACACCCAGCACCGCCGCCACAATTCCCAGGCCCGGGAAAGCATCGGCCATAGTCGCCAGCGCGGTGGGACCTTTGCCAACATCCTCGTGATGTGTTTCCAGATCGATGTCGAGAAGGGCTTCCAGTTCATGCGGCTGAACCGAACCGGTGATAATCAGGCGCATTGTGTCGGACATAAAATCGACAGCATGGTGATTTTTTATAAACGACGGATACCGGGAGATGACATCGGAATCTTTGGGATGTTCGATGTGGGATTCAAGACCGACCAGGCCCTCGCGCCGGGCGATATTGAAGACTTCATAGAGCATGACCATCTGGTCGACATAGTCCTTTTTCGAGTATCCTGAACCCATCGAACTCAGAAGCTGCGAGATCATATCTTTGAGCACCGGCAGGGGGGTGGCGATGAGAAGTGAGCCGATACCGGCGCCGCCGATGATGATAAACTCCGAAATCTGCATGAGTACCATCGGCTGGCCACCGTGCATGATATAGCCGCCCATCACAGACCCGAACACGATGATGGTTCCGATAATTATGAACATAGAGGTATCCTTCTCGGCAAATCATAAGCCGTAAACTACTTCTTTCTATAAATCGGCAGAGCCGTGAGGGGTTTTAGCGCTAAATGGGAATTGTCTCTGTATTTCGGGGGTTTACGGTTTATAAAAGGGCTCGAATAGAGAATTGGACCCCAAACAATGAGGTTTCGAGCTCACGAGGGGGGGCGCCATAAGCCGCCCTGACCGTCATAATCTTCATTAACCCTCTTGGGCAATTGGCCGGGGTCACCCGATCGTGTCCATTTTTTACGTCCTGAATAACCGCCTCTTTGGATAATATCCGACAGGCGGCCAAACGAGGCCGCCTGTCATGGTTTCCATCTCCGAAGGACGATTCAACTGTCTACGGGCAGCGGCCGATGTAGATGCCGCCGTCGCCGTTGTGACAGGCAATGACTTCATGCACATACGGGCATTGCTGCGGGCCACCGGTACAAGTCGAGATACGGTAGATCGGATAGGGCGCCCCGAATTTTGCGCATTTGATTTCGCAAATCGTGCCGGTATCCATGGATACCACCGTTTCGAACAGGCACTCATCTTCGCAATCCGGCAGCGCCATGGCAACTTCCGTCATCGAGATCATGCCGCCGATCGCCAGGCCGACAACAACCAGTCCGGCAATGATAGCCAACTTGAATTTCTGCATACGACTTAACCTCCACTTTGTTTTAGGTTACTATTTATGAAGCCTTCCCTGGGTTCACGAGCGTTGTTTCCTGAATGCGTCGGTGTCGTACTCAGACTGCTTTGTTTCTACTTAATGCCGTTGGTCGACCGGCTCCGTCAGGGCCTGGGAAACTGCGCCTGGCAGAAACAGTAGGGGCCCTCACCATTCCAGCAGCACATGAACTGATCGTCCTCCGGACACCAGTGATGCGGATTGCCTGTCGGGCATGACCATACCCGGTAGACATAGAATGGCTGTTCCGGATCGGCACACTCCGGTCCTGTATCAGTCGAACAGAAAATCGACGCAGTGCAATCATAAGCACAGGGAATCCCGGCGTGAGCGGAACTTATAACGAACCCGCAGACCAGCCCCAGCGCCAGCAGGCATAACGCTGAAGAAAGAATAATTCGACGCATTGACGTGCCTCCTTTCGTAGAGAGTAAGTGTTGGAATCCAATTGCCGTCTCGATAACGCGTCAGTGTTTTTTCGAGTAGCGTATCATATGAAGCGCACCCGTGGTAATCTGCACACCTGCGGATCCCGGGATCAATCCAGGTTCGGGATAACCGGTAGGGGCGAGAAGCAAGTGCACAGACCGTTACCATCCCAGCAACAGGCAATACCGTCTTCTTCCGGACAGGGACTGGGTGCATAATTGGGGCAGGTCCATATACGGTAAACTATATATGGACCGTCAGGATCATAAAAACAGGCTGAGTTGATTTCAAGGGTGCAGTACAACTCCGAGACGCAATCGACCGTACATGGTACCGCGGCAGTGGCTGTGCTCATGACAAGCCCGCCGACCAGTCCCAGCGCCAGCAGACAAACCGACGCGCAGGCAATAATCCGACGCATTTTTCTTACTCCTTGGATTAAGGGTTACGTGATTGGCAGGGAATACAGATTCTCCGCCAGACAATTTCCCGGACAATCGGGGGCGGTGTTGACTCGGTCGGGATACTCACTAATATAAGCCTAATACATATGTAATGGTGTATACCCCTCCTGTTGCCCGGTATACCGGGAGTGATTTTTCACCAGCCGGAACACGGTACCCCCGGCCGTCATCGGTTTTTTTGGCTACAGGTACTTGCTAAAGAAGTCGTGATCCAGTTGAAAGACCATGTCATTGGCGATGAAGCGGATGACTCCACCCTGCCCGATGCCGATCAGCGAGGGAAACGACGCTACCCCGCAAAAATCATCGAGATCATAGGCGCTGCAATAAAGTACCTCATAGCCATCGACATATTCATCGAGTTCGCCCAGATTGACCGAGTCGATATCGACGGCGGCCAAAATGGCGACGTGGTAACCGGCAGCGGCTTTCTGCGCCATCTCTTCAATTGCCCAGCGCTTCATCAGCTTACTGCATGGTCCGCAGCCGGGCATGACCACGGCCATGACAGTTTTCTGATCGGCCAGCGCCTCGCTCAGCCGGGTCCATTCCCCCGATTGTTTCATAACCGGCAGGGCCGGAATGACATCGCCGACGATCATCGTCGTCCGGTTACGCAACACATCCGGTGTGAGATTATAGGCGTTGCCCTTGAGGGCGAAGCCGGCCTGAATGCCGAGAAAGACAGAGATGAACATGATAAGCCCGCCGAGCAGAATATACCCGATCATGCGGCTCGAAGACAGGTGCCCCATATGGTTACCTCAATATGGTTTGCAGTAGTGGGAGTTCAGGGGAGAGGCTGCTGCGTATCCCTGCAGCCGAATCCTTCCCT
>CAZGLR010000020.1:18096-35268 GCA_964526635.1 uncultured Ignavibacteriales bacterium
GAAAATATAAATTAGTTAGCTTATAGGGTATATCGACACGATTTCCGGCACGGCGGGACTATTCATCGTCAATGCCGCCGGTAATATTCAATTGACATACCGGGTATGGCGTTATAGTTTATGACCTTGTAATTTATCCCCTAACGGTAGGTAGGCTGGCATGAAATATACCCCGGTTTCCGCACCGCGCGGAATGACACTCACCTGTAAAAGCTGGCAGCAGGAAGCCGCCCTGCGCATGCTCAACAATAATCTCGATGAGGAAGTCGCCGAAGATCCCAAGAACCTGATTATCTATGGTGGTTCGGGGAAGGCGGCCCGCAACTGGCAGGCATATCATCAAATCATAGATTCACTGAAGACGCTTGAGAACGACGAGACCCTTCTGATTCAGTCGGGTAAACCGGTGGGGGTTTTTCAGACGCATGACTATGCTCCCCGCGTTCTAATCGCCAACAGCCATCTGGTACCGCACTGGGCCACCTGGGAGAAGTTCCGTCAGTTGGAAAAACTTGGTCTGATCATGTTTGGGCAAATGACTGCCGGAAGCTGGATTTACATCGGTTCTCAGGGGATCATCCAGGGGACCTTCGAGACGTTTGCGGCTGTCGCCGATCAGCATTTTGGCGGCGATCTGTCGGGACGCTGGATTCTGACCGGCGGCATGGGTGGCATGGGCGGCGCCCAGCCTCTGGCCGGTACCCTGAGCGGGGCGTCTATTCTGGTTGTCGAAGCCGATGAAGACCGTATCAATCGCCGGGTAAAAATCGGCTATTGCGACGCAAAGGTCAAAACCCTGGATAAGGCGCTAAAACTGATCAAGGAAGCAACCGCCGCCAAAACGCCGATGTCGATCGGTCTGGTCGGCAATTGCGCCGAAATCTTCCCGGAAATCTTCCGACGCGGTATGATTCCGGATGTCGTTACCGACCAGACCTCGGCGCATGATGAACTCAACGGCTATATCCCCGAGGGACTGACGGTCAGCGAAGCCGTCAAGCTTCGCAAAAAAAGCCCCAATGATTACATCAAGAGGTCTTATGCCTCGATAGTGCGCCATTGTGAAGCGATGATCCGCTTTCAGAAGGCCGGATCGATAGTGTTCGATTATGGCAACAACCTGCGCGGCCAGGCCAAAAAGGGCGGCCTGAGCAACGCCTTTGATTTTCCCGGCTTTGTCCCGGCCTATGTCCGGCCGCTATTCTGCAGCGGTAAGGGACCGTTTCGCTGGGCGGCCCTTTCAGGTGATCCCAAAGATATTCATATCACCGACGAGATTATCCTGAAGGAATTCAAGTACAACGAAATGCTGATCCGCTGGATTAAGATGGCTCGCGAAAAGATTCCGTTCCAGGGGCTGCCGGCGCGCATTTGCTGGCTGGGCTATGGTGAGCGGGCTAAATTCGGCGATATCCTCAATCGCTACGTTAAATCCGGCAAAATCTCGGCACCGGTGGTTATCGGCCGCGACCATCTCGACTGCGGTTCAGTGGCCAGTCCGTATCGTGAGACTGAAGGCATGCTCGACGGTTCCGATGCTATCGCCGACTGGCCGTTGCTCAATGGCCTGCTCAACTGCGCCTCCGGCGCCAGCTGGGTGTCGATTCATCACGGCGGCGGCGTGGGAATTGGCAATGCTATTCATGCCGGTATGGTTGTCGTGGCCGACGGCAGCGCCCAGATGAAGAAACGGCTCAACCGGGTGCTGACCAACGATCCCGGTATCGGGGTAGCCCGTCATGCCGATGCCGGCTATAAGGAAGCCAGAGAATTCGCCAAAGAAAAGGGTATTAACATCCCGGGACTGAAGTAATCGTATGCCGAAGACTATCAAACGGACCACGCTTTTGGTCAAAAATATCGGGCAGTTGATCACCATGCAGGGTCCGGTCCCCCGCCGCGGTCGTGAAATGGCCGAAATCGGGCTTATTGAAGACGGTGCCATCGCTGTTTCGGGAACTGAAATCACGGCTGTCGGGAAAAGCGATGATATTGCCGGTAAAGTTGACCTGGCTGAGCATTGTGTTGTCATCTCGGCTGAGAACAACGTGGTTACCCCGGGCTTCATTGATCCCCATACTCATCCGGTGTTCGCCCGCACCCGCGAGGCCGAATTCGAAATGCGCATACAAGGCAAGGGCTACATGGAAATCGCGCAGGCCGGCGGCGGTATCCGTTCGTCGGTGCGGCATCTCCGCGAAACATCCTCCGAGCAGCTCTATGCCAACGCCCGGAAAACGGTTGACGCCCTGATGCACTATGGCGTCACCACCATGGAAGCCAAATCCGGCTACGGTCTTGACACCCAGGCCGAAATCAAGTCACTGGAAGTGATCGCCAAATTGAATGAAATCGGGCCGATGGAGCTGCATCCGACTTTCCTTGGCGCCCATGAGGTGCCCGATGAGTACCGTGACAAACGGGATGAATACATCGAATTAGTCATCAATGAGATGATCCCGGCTGTGGCCGAGAAAAAACTGGCGGTATTCTGTGATGTCTTCTGTGAAGCGGGAGTTTTTACCGTTGATGAATCCCGCCGGATTCTGCTGGCGGCCAGGGAAGCCGGCATGATTCCCAAGCTGCATGCTGACGAACTTAAATCGACCGGTGGCGCGGAACTGGCCGTGGAAATCGGCGCCATATCGGCTGATCATCTCATGCATATTTCCGAGCAGGGTATCGATATGATGGCCGGTTCGGATACCGTGGCGGTTCTCCTGCCGGGAACAACCTTTGCGCTCGCCTCAGCCGAGGCCGCGCCGGCCCGCAAAATGATCGAACGGGGAGTGACAGTCGCCCTCTCGACCGATTGCAATCCGGGATCATCGATGACCGAATCGCTGCCGATGATTATTACTCTGGCAGCGGTTAAGTTGAAAATGACAGCGGCTGAATCGATTTCGGCGGTTACTGTTAATGCCGCCTGTGCAATCAATCAGGGTGCTCGCCTGGGCCGTCTTGAGACTGGTCTGCCGGCTGATATAACTGTCTGGAATATGGCCGATTATCGGGAACTCCCGTACCATTACGGGGTAAATCTGGTACAGATGGTCATCAAAAACGGTAAGGTTGTGGTGGAACGATGAAAACAGCGGCCGTGACGATACTGGTCGCCGCTGCGCTCAGTCTGGGCGGGTGCTTCTATTCTTTTTCCGATAAAGGCAGTCTCGACTTTGAATCGGTGCATATCTCTCAGGTTAATTTCCAGCAGGAAGCGGCGGCTGAATTCGAGTTTGCCGATCGCCTGACAGATGCCCTTGTCGATGTTTTTATTGCTGATAATATAATCGAAGTCAGCGATGAATCCCGGGCCGAAGCGATTCTCGAAACCACCGTAACCGATTACCGCCGTGAGCCTCATACGTATGACGCCAATGAAAATGTCAGCAAGTATGCCGTCCGGGTGAGTATTGTCACCAAAGCCCGGAAGCCGGATTCTGAGGATCTCTACTGGCAGGAAGATTTTTTCGGAGAGGGTATTTATGACGCCGCTACCGAAACCGATGAAGAAGGAAAAGGACGGGTTATCGAGATCCTGACGCAATATATCCTTGACCGGGCCACCAAAAGTTGGTAAATCGCTGTTGTTTTGGATAATATCGTCAAACCGGTCGTCTCGAAATATGGTATAACCTGTAATGGCCGGGTCTGCCCCGGTCGCGGCATACATACAAAACAAAGGACTCAACCGTGGTGATATCATCAGTGTACCCCTCCCGATTCAGCCGTCTGACCGCAATCGTATCACTGATTCTCGGTTTGTCTGTTCTCCTGAGTGGGCCGGCCGGGGCGATTAATGAAAAGGCCGGGACCACCGCGTTTTCATTCCTCAAGCTCGGCGTCGGGGCCAAGGCCGTCGCCATGGGCGGAGCCTTTACCGCCGTGGCCGATGATCCCTCGACGATGTACTATAATCCCGCCGGGACAGTCGATTTAACCGGACGCCATTTCCTGGCCGGATATCACAACTATGTCCTTGATGTACAGTCCGGCTTTGTGGCCTATTCGCAGCCGTTTCTGGGCGACAAACGGATCGGTTTTTTTATCGATTATTTAAATTTCGGCGAGTTCACCCGCACCAATGCTGTGGGGGAAATCATCGAGGATGATCCCACTTTTTCGGGAAGCGATTTTATGCTGGGTGTGCATGGCTCCATGCGGATACTCCCTGAGCTTTCGGCCGGTATCAATCTTAAGTTTATTACCGAATACGCTGATTCCAATTCGTCCGAGGCACTTGCCGCCGATATCGGGCTGCTGTATCGCTTTGCCGATTCGCTGACGTCGATTGGGGTGTCAGCATATAACCTGGGTGGAGTAATTTCCGGTTTTTCCGGTTCGTTGCGCAAAGATAAGATCCCGACCGGGGTGCGCCTGGGTGTGGCCCATGCCCTGCGCGAGCTGCCGGTGGTAGTGGCGCTCGATGGCGTCGTGCCCAATGACAATGATCCATACGTCAATGTCGGGCTGGAATTGTATGAGCTGCAACCGCTCTACCTGCGACTGGGATATTCCACGTTTGGCGAAAATTATAAAGTCGGTGAAGACAATGAATTCCTGGCCGGGTTTGCCGCCGGTTTCGGCCTTGATTATAAAACCTATCATTTTTCGTACGCCTTTGTGCCGTATCTCGACCTGGGTACCAGCCATAGGGTGACGATAACCGGGAGGTTTTAGATGATGCGGAAATCGCTGGTTGCTGTCGTTATCATGATCTCCATGATCTCAATCCTGACCATGCTGTCCGGATGCGGTGGCGGTCGCGGGAATACCTCCGCGGAAGAAGATGCCCGCCGGACTGTGATTCGTTTCTTTGGCGCTATGCAGGAGAGCGACCGCGAGTATATTGCCGAACACCTTGATTTCGATGCGGTGCTGTCGAATACGAATCGTGATTATGCGCTGCAAATGGACTCGGTACGCACGTTTGAATCATCCGAGGAAATTATCGATGATTTGACCGAGGGCGGATTGACGTACGACAAATGGTTCGCTATGCAGCGGGTAGTCAATGATGTAAATGCCGAAAATGATACCGCCCTGGTGACAGTGTCGTTTATCAGTCCGGAGACCAATACCCAGTATCTCAACAAATGGGGTCTGTATCGGACTGACGAGGGTATCTGGAAGATCTTTAATTTCAAGATGATCGGGGACGACGAGTAATCTGATCAATAGTATTTGGGGATCACACGGGTATTTCTCTACCACAGCATTTTTTTGCAGGGTATCATAAAACGAAAAAAACCTCAAGAAAAAAAGAAGCCTGCCGGCGATGTTACGGAGATAGAGGGGGAATCCCCGCAGAACATCACGGATTGCCGACAAACTTCCATAGAATTAATACGTAATGACGGCCAAATTGTCAAGGAATTTGCCGTCATATCCTTGCCCGAATTGGTTAAGATGTTGGCCTGCAACAAAAAACCCGCCGAGGCGGGTCTTTATGTAATTCAATATTAGGATCGAAATTTATCTGATTATTCAAAGATCAGATAAAATGGCGCGACGCCATGATGTTCAATTCCGTTGTTATTACATAGCGCTATGGAAATCTCGACCGAGTCGCGGGCGGCGAAATCAAAATCGATATCAGCGATGTCGGCCGTTGTCAGGCTTCGTCGAAACACCACTGTCCAGTGGGTGCCATCGTGTTCCGATATTGCCGCCACATCCCAGCGGGAGCCATTGGTGCCACTGAGGTCGTAAATAAAATATCCCGGCATATACAGGCCGGTGGTGTCAGAGCCGCTGATTTCGACCCACTGGAGGTCGTCGTTGTAGGCAATGAAACCGTCGCTTTCCAAAAGGCTGACACCGGTATAGGCGGTAGTATCGACATGCATGAATTCCGGTTTTGGCAGCAGGTCATCGTAATTGGGGAAATACAGTTGATCGATGAGTTGATCACGCGCATCGCTTTCCACCATCGTGGTTGTCAACCGCTGATCCTCGGCCAGGTTGGCCAGTCCGGTGCGATGCGCTTTCCAGTGCCAGATATCGGCGGCATCGCCGGTGTTGCCGTAGAATTTCCGCCCGGCCGATGACGTATCGGTATGGCAAAAGGTGGCGCAGTCGGCGCCGTTGGTACCGCTCTTATCAAAGAGAATATAGATGCGATCTTCATTGCGGACGTCAGTGGTATCGATCTGTTCCCATTGATAAATCTGATTGATGAGACGCGCCCGCAATTCACCGAATTTATTGTTTTTGCTGTCGTCATTCCAGCGGCAGCGGAGGTAGAGAACGGTATCATCGGCAATCAAGCCCTTGATTTCCAGATTCAGGGAAGTCGTAAATCCGACGTTGGCGTTGTAGGCGTTTCTGGTACCGATGGGAATGACGACCCCGTTGATCGAATCCCATACCACTGAATTCACCGAGCCGGTGCCGGGATCCTGATGGTCGCCGATAACAACCCGGTAGGCGACCGGTCCGGGATCGGTGCCGTTGTCATCGCTGCTGCTGCATCCCATTAGAGACAGGATGAGAAACGAAAATAACAGAGAAAACAAACAGATGCTGCGCATAATACCTCCAGTCAAGAACAGGCCAGGTCCAGCAATATAAACCAAATTCCCGGATTTCTCAAGTAGCAGGTTATCGTCGTTTGACAATAATGAGGGTCAGATCATCCATAACATGCCGCCTGTCTGCAAAAGCGTGGACGGCATCGATTACCTTGGCTCCGATTTCTTCGGCCGCTATGGTGCGATGGCGACGAATAGTATCCAGAAGCCGTTCGTTTTCAAACTGCTCGCCGTTTTCATCTTCGGCTTCAGTAATCCCATCGGTAAACATGCATAAAATATCGCCATTTCTGATATATACAGGTCGTTCTTCATACGTTGCCTGGGGCCGGACGCCCAGCAGCATGCCGCCCTCGAACAACTCCTCAACCGAATCGTCGGCTCGCAGTAACAAGGCCGGGTTATGGCCGCAGTCGGAAAAGGTGAAGATCGAATTCTTGGTATCCAGAACACCATAGATGGCTGTCACGAAATTGCCCGGTTCCAGCGATTCGCACAGCAGGTTGTTGACTTTTCCGCAGATAGTTCGGATGGCATAGTTATTCCGAATCTCGGCAATCAGGGAGGCGCGAAACGACGCCATAATCAGCGCCGCCGGGATACCCTTGCCGGAAACATCGGCGATCGCGATGCCAATCTGGTTTTCGACGATTCTGATGAAATCAAAATAATCGCCGCCGACCTCTCCTGAGGCGATATTGGTTCCCCAGAGATCATAGCCGGGAGGTTCCGGGACTTTATCGGGTAGGAAGGTTTTCTGGATCGTGCGGGCGATTGAAAGCTGCTCTTCGATTTTTTTCTGCTCCAGCATGTAACGGGTCATGCGGGCCCGCTCGATAGAAATCGCGGCCTGGGAGGCAAAGGCGGTCAAAACTTCCAGATCACTCTGGGAGAAGGCATTGAGATCGTCGTGTTCGAGGTTGAACGCCCCGATGAGGCGGATGCCGGAAATGATCGGCACGACAATCTCCGATCGCGTTTGCGGCCGGGCATTGACATAACGGGGATCTGCAGCCACATCGCCCACCAGTTCGGGCTTGGCGGTTTTAGCGACAGTTCCGACAATCCCCTGGCCGACTTTCAGCGACAGATCAGCATCATCGCCGTACCCGACCGATGATATCGACCCGATATCCTCGGTTTCGTCATCGATCAAATACACCGCCCCGGCGTGAAAATCGACGACTTTCTGCAGGGCGAGGAGAATATGGTACATGACTTCATCGAGGGTCAATGGCGCCATGAGCTGACGACTTACTTCGAACAGCGTATTACGCTGCAGGGCTTCTTCTTTCAGCGTTCGATACAACTGAGCATTCTGAATAGCCACCGCGATCTGATCGGAGAGAATATCGAAGGTTTCCATGTCCGATTGATCGAAGCCGCCATCTTTCTTGTTTATCGCCTCGATGACGCCGAAAAATTCGCCGCGCAGGGTCAAGGGATAGACCAGAATCGAATCGAGTTTGATTTCGCCCAGTTCATCACTGAGATGAGGGATATATCGCTCATCGTTGGTCGGATCATTGGTCAGGACCGGTTCATTGTGTTCAGCCACCCAGCCGACAAAACCTTCGCCCTTGCGGAAGGTCATCCGTTCGGGTTCTTCATCGCCGGAATAGAAGCGGCCCCGCAGGATTTGCCGCTGCGGATCATAGCGGTAGACCATTGCGGCCTCGGCGCTTACCGCCCGGGTCAGCAGGGTCAGGATATTTTTCAGCAGCTTTTCATAATCAAGGGTTGAGTTCAACAGATGAGCTGCCTCGGCGACCAGGGTCAGCTTTTGCAGAGATGCTTGTGACCCTTTGAGTTTATCTATCAATGCTGTCATGTATCTCTCGTAGTTAATTTGCGATAATTACCTGATTGGCGGGCAGATACCGCATTCAGGGGGAATCTAGGCAGTTACCCCTAAATGTCAATCGGAATCTTTTGCTTAATGATTTAGATAATTATGGATGAGGTGTGATTTTTTTGTAAAAGCCGGTTTTTCAGGCAGAAAATTCTTTGACCAACTGGCTGACCCATTTTCGCAGACGGTCCACTGTCTGGTCTTCCTGATTATCCTGATCGATAACCAGTCCGAGAAACAAGCCGCCATCGAGTGCCCGCGAATGAGTAAATTCGTAGCCGTCGCGCGGCCAGTGCCCGACGATTTTGGCCCCGGCTTTTCCGGCCGCGGCAGCCAGATCGGCCATGCCGTCGACAAAATATTCCGGATACCCGGCCTGATCGCCGAGACCGAGAATAGCCACTTTCTTGTCCTTGAGCTTAAGGGCGGTAAATTCATCGAGAACATCGGCCCAGTCATCCTGCAGTTCGCCCTCGTTCCAGGTCGAGCCGGCCAGGATGAGATGATCATAGTGTTCGGCGACATCGAGATGCCGTTCGTGGACATTATGGAGCGTGACCGTGAATCCCTCGATTTGCAGCAAATCGGCCAGGGTCCGGGAGACTTCCTCGGTATTCCCAGTGGTGGTGCCATAGAGTATGCAAATAGTCGGCATGGGTGTAAGATAAATTCCAGGCGATGGTTAGGGAAGAAAAAAACGCCGCGAAATTACCGAGCAGTATTGAACCGGAAGAATGAATAAAGCCGCCGCCAGTTCTTCAGGTCTATTTTCACCTGTTTTCTCATTCGCGCGACTCTTTTTTCGAGCTGGCTCAGGGGTTCGCCGGAGACCTTTGTTTTGTCCTGTTTAGTACTCATCGAACCTTCTCCTTCAAAACCAATAGTCCATACTCCAGTGCAATCCTCTTGGCAAACTTATCCAGAATAAATTCATAGGTTTTAACATAGTCAATACTAAAATAGTTCCGTTTCATTACCAATACGCTGATAACATAAGGAATGTTGCCTAAATTTCTGTGGCGTACCGGATAACATATCATAGACCCTTCGGTATCGCGATTCTCCTCGGAAGTAAAAACGAAATCACTTCTTTCAACAGGAAGATTGGCCATTTTTGCAAGATTGTCTATCACAATTATGCCGGATTTTTGCAGAGCGCGAGAAAAACAACAGTGATCAACACGCAGGTCCACAATCTTGCTAAAGGGACCCTTGTCATTTGGATAAAAACACACAAACTCTGTTATATGTTTATCATCCATTTTTGCCAGCGCGACTTTAAGTTCGATTTGTTTATCATCCAATTCATCTCTGAAAAATGTCCAAATGCCTCTAACAATATGATTGATTTGAAGAGATGGTTGCGTAATCTCCCGAAAAATTGCAGCATCCTCGATATGTCGATCAGAATCGAGAATTCTCTTGGCGTGTTTGCCAAATCGTTCGATTTTTGATCCAATGATATCATCAATGATGTCCAATAGAGTCATTAATCTTACCGCGTCTATATCCAATTGCGGACGGAACTTCATATAAAGAAAATGAAGTACGAAATATGTCAGAGGCCAGAACCCGAAAATCGCCCGTATATATTTGTGCGAATTGAAGAATTCTATAGCACCCAGAACTTCAGCATTATGAAGAACTATGGGCGGCAAGGCGAGAGCAATAGGGACAATAATGTATTTCAATATTCCCTTACGTTCGTAGATACTTATTGAATTCAAAATCGAATGCCGAACCCAATTCCGAATATTTCCGAGTACAGCCACTTCATTATCCTCATTGCTATTGATTTGGAGGAGCTATTAAAAGCCCCTACAACCACAAACTCCGGTCAAGTGAACGATACCCGATCGCCTCGGCCACATGCGTTGTGTCGATGATATCAGCCGCCTCCAGATCGGCAATCGTTCGAGCGACTTTTAAAATACGATCATAGGCCCGGGCCGACAAACCCTGACGCGTGATAGCTGTCTTCAAGAGCGACTGCGCCTTCCCATCAATGATACAAATCTCACGGATCATTTTCGAGTGCATATGGGCATTGCAGTAGATCTTCTCCATGCCCGTAAATCGCTGCAATTGCCGTTTTCGGGCGGTATTTACCCGGTCCCGGATCACTTCCGATACTTCGCCGGTCGCCTCAGATGATAACTCTTTGAAATTGACGGTCGGGACTTCGACATGGATATCAATCCGGTCCATCATCGGCCCCGACAACCGCGACATATATTTTTGAATCTGTTGCGGGGTACAGTTGCATTCGTGGTTATTGTCGCCAAAGTAACCGCATGGACACGGATTCATCGCGGCGGCCAGCATGAAATTGGCCGGGAAAGTTAATGTTATCGCGGCCCGGGAAATAGTCACGACACCATCTTCCAGCGGCTGCCGCAGCACTTCCAGGGCATCGCGGCGGAATTCGGCGATTTCATCGAGGAATAAGACGCCATGATGTGCCAGCGATACCTGCCCCGGGCGGGGAAAGGTGCCGCCGCCGATCAGGCCGGCATTGGAGACAGTATGATGCGGGTCACAAAATGGTCTTGTGGCGATCAATGGCGTATTGGGCGGCAGCTCACCTGCGACCGAGTGAATCTTGGTGGTTTCAAGGGCTTCGTCGAAGGTCATGATTGGCAGGATGGTCGGCAGACGGCGCGCCATCATCGTTTTACCCGAGCCCGGGGGGCCGACCAGGATGATATTGTGCCCCCCGGCGGCGGCGACTTCAAGCGCCCGTTTGGCCGCCTCCTGCCCGCGAACATCGGAAAAATCGACCAGATATTTCCGCGACTGCTCGAAGACTTCGTTGATATTAATTGTAAAAGGATCGATATTGACCGACCCTTCGAGGTACCCGATTGTCTGGGTCAACGTCTTGACCGGGATGACATCTATTTTCTGCGCCATGGCGGCTTCCTTGGCGTTTTCCTCCGGCACGATGATTTTGGTGAGGCCTTGTTTGGAGGCATGGATCGCCATCGGCAGGACGCCATGAACCGGACGGATAGCGCCATCGAGCGCCAGTTCACCGAGCATGATTGAATCGGAGAAATCATCGCAGAGTATCTGGCCGGTGGCGCCAAGAATCCCGACTGCGATCGGAAGGTCGAAGCCGGAACCCTCTTTTTTGATATCCGCCGGGGCCAGATTGATCGTAATCTTCTTTGAAGGAAAAATGAAGTCGGAGTTCTTGATGGCCGACTGCACCCGTTCCTTGGATTCTTTGACAGCGGCGTCGGGCAGGCCGACCGTGGCAAACGACGGCAGCATTTGTTGGACATCGGCTTCGACTTCCACGGTGAAGGCATCGATACCGGACGTGGCGGCCGAGAGAATCTTGGCAAGCATAGTTAATCCTTATTGATAGTGTTGATGTCTAAAATATCAATTTCGTAGTTACTATTCAAATCACTTTTTTATTAATTTTCGCAGGATACCAGCCGGCTGGAAATTCGGGAGTAATTGGACTTGCCAAAAGCATTGGCCGCTCGTATGTTGACGGCCATTGGGAGTAATTTTTTGGTCGTCCGACAGAATCGGATAGTATAAGGGATGCTATGAGAACTCAGGCACAGCCGCTGGCGGTATTTACAGTTTTTATGATAGTGATCGGACTTTCGATTTTGTTGTCGGCCTGTACCGATCCCGGCCGAAGCGAGATCGATGAAGTCTTTTCCGATAATCGAGTTGTTGTCTATAACGCGACTGTTGAACCGCCGCTGGATAATCCCGATGCCGATGTTTGGATTAACGCTGTCACGGGATCAATTACGCTGGGCCAGGATGGTTACCCCGATGATGCCGGAGTCAGGACTGTCCTGATCAAGGCGATTGAACACGAGAATCGGTTGTATATGCGGGTTGAATGGGCTGACCTTATACGCAGCCGAAACGCCAATCCGATCAGGCTGACTAAAGTTTCGACTGGCGCAGTTGCCAGCATTGATACCCTCATTGACTCCCCCCTCCCGGGCGATACCACTTTCGATACGAATTTCGTGACCAATGATGTTTGGGAGCCATTGTCGTCAGACACAGTACTTGTCGACGCCGATACGGTTATCATCTTTTGCGATACGACGATTCACACCGGCTGCACTCAGGGCGATTCGATCGGGTTTGAAGTGTCTGATGATACGGTCGGGTTCTTTGATCAGGACCGTCTCGCTATCATCTGGAATGCCGGCAATGGCGCCGAGGGTGCCGATTGCATGACCATGTGTCATGATGTCGGCCATCCGACAACCGGGGATTTTCATTATACGACCGGTGGCGGTAATGTCGATGTCTGGCACTGGCAGGCGGGAACGTCGGATCCCGTGCTGGTGGCCCGCGACGAATGGTGGACCGATTCCGGGATGGTCATCGATGCCGGCAAACCGATTGCCGTCGATAATTTCGATACAATAACTGGCTTGCCACTGGCTTCGCATACCAGTACACTCAGCTATACCAGTCCGATACTGCTCGATACCGATACTGTGACCTTCGACAGCACAATCGACTGGACCAATGGTTTCGGATTGCCGGGATATATTCTTAATTCCAATGCTCAGGTGACGCTGGAATCCAATACCGATGTGGCGGCGTATTCATATTTCATCACCAGCAATCTGGGGGTTCAGTGGATGGTCCTGTTGAGCCGCAGGATGTCAAGCGGACATACCGATGATCTCGATCTGGCCGACCTTGATTCGGTACAGGTCAGCGTGGCGGTGATGAACAACGGCCGGATTCCGCATTCGGGTTCGAAACCATTCTGGATTGTCTTCCCGGATTAATCCCGTTGATCGATCGCCATATGCTGCATCACCTCCAGTGGTGAGTTGTACTTGCTGCATTCCAGTTACATGCCAACCAGGACTTTTCTTCTCCGGCATATCCTCCGATAACTATACTAAAGAATACTGATGCTTGCCAAATGACGGCGATCGCCTTATTTTCAGGGAGAATATATACCCCTGTTTTAGCCTGCCAGGCCCGGGAGGAAATCATGGCCCTTAGAACCGTTGACGAATACAAGAGATCATTGCAGCAGATGCGACCGAATATATATAAATTCGGCAAATTAATCGAGGATGTCACTACCCATCCGGCGACCAAAAACACTGTTGCCGGTCATGCCCGCCTGTATGAGGCGCAGCATGAGGAGAAATTCAAAGGTGTTGTCACGACAACATCGCATCTGACCGGGGAGCCGATCAGCCGGTATCTGTCCATCATTCAATCAGCCGATGACATGATCGCTAACTGCAAGATGAAGCGTTTTGCGTTCAATCAAACCGGTACCTGCACCGGGGGACGGTGTGTGGGTTGGACGTCGCTCAATTCAATGTTTATTACCACCTATGATTGCGATCAGGCCCACGGTACTGATTATCATCAACGCCTGAATACATGGCTGAAAGACGCCCAGGTGCGTGATATCACGATAGCCGGCGCGCTGACCGATCCCAAGGGTGATCGCACCAAACGGCCATCGCAGCAGGATGATCCCGACATGAACCTGCATATTGTGGAGCGGCGCGACGATGGCATCGTGGTGCGCGGCGCCAAAGTCATGATCTGCGGTGTGGCGGCAGCCAACGAAATCTTTGTGTTACCGGGATCGGCCTATGGCGAAGAAGATGCCGAGTATGCTGTTTCGTTTATCATTCCCCGCGATATCGAAAACTTGACTATTGTCGAAGCACGGCACCCCAGCGATGATCGCGACGGTGGCGATGGTTTCGACAATCCCAACGAGCGCGGCGGAATTACTCAGGCGTATTTATTTTTCGAGAATACTTTCGTGCCGAACGAACGCGTCCTTCTGGCCGGGGAATATAAGTTCTCGAAATCGGCGGTGTTCAATTTCATTGCACCCTATCGTTCGGCTATCGGCGGCTGCGTGGCCGGTCAGGGCGATGTCAAAATCGGGGCGGCGGTACTGACAGCCCGGGCCAATGGTCTTTCGGCCAAAGTTTTCCGCGATAAAATTTCTAAGATGTATGTCAATAACGAGACGACCTTCGGGATGGGCATCGCGGCGTCGGTGATGGGCAAACGGCATCCCTCCGGCGCCTGGCAGCCGGATATGCTGCTGGCCAATGTCAATAAGGTGCATGTGGCCACGTTGCCGTATGAAACTTCGCGGCTGGCTCAGGATATCGGTGGCGGGATCGCCGAGACCGGGTGTATGCCGTCGTCGGCCGATTTTGAGTCGCCCGATTATGGCCACCTGGTCAAGAAGTATATGAAGGCGGTGGCTTCCGGTGAATCGCGGGCGCGCGCGGCCCGCCTGGTGGAATGGGCGACTATTGGAGCGGGCGTGCCGGGGTGTATGCATGGCGGCGGATCGCCCGATGGCGCCAAGCTGATGATTCACGCCATGAGTAATCTTGAAGAGAAGGTTGAACTGGCCAAAACACTGGCCGGTATTACCGAGGAAATACCGGAACCGGCGCGTAAAAAATAGTGTTAGAGTAAATGCCGACTGTGGGGTCTATGTTGTTGAGATTTTTTGTCATTTCAGACCTGGTCGGCATGGAAAAAGAGCTTGACCGACCGATAGCACATCCGTATACTATTAGACTCTAAATTATGCGGGCCTATAGCTCAGTCGGTTAGAGCAGCTGACTCATAATCAGCGGGTCCCAGGTTCGAGTCCTGGTGGGCCCACCAGATGATCTTTGAAGGCGATAGAGAAGTTCGATGGGCAATTAGCTCAGCTGGTTAGAGCGTTCGGTTCACATCCGAGAGGTCACTGGTTCGAGTCCAGTATTGCCCACCATTAAGAAGGTTTTGGTGAATAAAGACGGTTTTCACAACGTCCGGCGAGTTCACAGCCTGTACCAGTCGGTGCAGGACAATGCCGGAATCCGAGCGATAGATAAGAAAATGCCAGTCACAGGTGTGACCGGCATTTTTTTATATGGTCTGGCTCAAAGGAGCAGCGCATGAATGGTGACCTTGAATTGCTGTTGAAACTGCAAAACGTCGACTATGATCTGGGCGAACTCGAAAGATCCAAGGAGTATATCCCGGACATGATGGACAATTTGAAAAAGGAGATCAGCGAAACAGAAGAAGTACTGACATCCACCCGCAGCGAACTGGAAAAGGCCAGACTGGAGCAGAAGGACGTCGAAATTTCGGTACAGGCCAGACAGGAAAAGCTGAAATCGCTGCAGGAACGGATGATGGCTATCAAAACGAATAAGGAATATGATGCTCTGGTCAGTGAAATCGATAAATTGAAGGAAAGTATTGATAGCCTGGAAACACGCGAACTGGAACTGGTTGAAACTATTGAAGGTTGTGAGGAAAAGCTGAAAGGCCTCGGTGATAATGCCGACTCGATCCGCGAAATCAATGAGGCCCAGATCGCCAGTCTTCAGGAACAAATCGATTCTGTCGGCAGTGTTATCGAAGTGAAGGAAAAAGAACGCAAGGATATTGCCCAGCAGATCAGTAAGCGGGCGATATCGGTCTATGAACGCATCCGGCGTGGCAAAGGCGGCCAGGTAGTGGTGTCGGTCAAGAAACGGGCCTGCGGTGCCTGTTTCAAGGCCCTGCCGCCGCAAAAGATACAGGAAATCAGGACCGGCGACCGTATGATTACCTGCGACAGTTGCGGCCGTATGCTGATCTGGACTCAGGACAGCGATAATTAAAAATAAACTGGATATAGCATATGGCACAAATATTGCCAGATGACGGCCTGACATTCGACGATGTCCTCCTTATGCCGGGATACTCGGAAGTTCTCCCGAGTGATGTAAATCTGCAATCCCGGCTGACCGGGGATATTGTCATGAATATTCCGCTTATTTCGGCGGCCATGGATACAGTTACCGAGTCGGCGATGGCTATCGCCATTGCCCGCCACGGCGGCATGGGTATTGTTCACAAAAATTTGACGCCCGATGAGCAGGCTGCGGAAGTCGATAAGGTAAAGCGCAGCGAATCGGGAATGATTGTCGATCCGATCACGTTACCGCCTGACCAGCCGATCAGCGCCGCACTCGAGGCGATGAAGCGCTTTTCCATCTCCGGTATACCGATCACCGATGGGAACCGTCTGCTGGGAATCATAACGAATCGAGATCTCCGTTTCCAGACCGATTTGACGCGACTGATTCGCGATGTCATGACCAGGGAAAACCTGGTGACTGTCCCCGAGGGGACTGACCTTGAGCAGGCGCAGGTGATACTGCATGAAAATCGAATAGAAAAGCTGTTGATCGTCGATGATGATTTCAATCTCAAGGGGATGATCACCGTCAAGGATATTGCCAAGCGTATACAATTTCCGCATGCCTGCAAGGATACCCGCGGACGTCTTCGTGTCGGTGGCGCGGTCGGTGTCGCCCGTGATCTAGACGAACGATGCGACAAACTGGTTAGAGCCGGAGTCGATATACTCTGTGTCGACAGCTCTCATGGCCATTCCAGGGGTGTGCTCGAGACAGTTGCCAAAATTAAAGCGGATTATCCCGATGTACCGGTGATGGCTGGTAATGTGGCGACGGTTGAGGGGACGGCGGCTTTGATAAAAGCCGGTGCCGATTGTGTCAAGGTTGGTATTGGCCCCGGCTCGATTTGTACCACCCGGGTGGTGACCGGGGCCGGTGTGCCGCAGTTGACGGCGGTTATGGAAGCGGTCCGGGAGGCCTCCCAAAAGGGTATTGCGATTATTGCCGACGGCGGCATAAAATATTCGGGTGATATCGCCAAAGCGCTGGCTGCCGGGGCGGCGGTTGTTATGATCGGTTCACTTTTTGCCGGAACCGATGAATC
>CAZGLR010000021.1:0-18980 GCA_964526635.1 uncultured Ignavibacteriales bacterium
AGCGAAAGCTTTCCCAAGCAGGATTGCGCGGTACCACACCGGAACGGTGTGGCTCAAAGTGGAATTGATTAGTAAGATTTTCCCTCCCCGTACCCCACTCGGCGTCCGAGTGGGTTTTTTATTACACTTTCGGTCTATGAAATAGGGATCTGTCGCCCACTACGGAGCAGCTTTGCTGCGGAGTCGTGGGTTTATCTTTTTATTGAGCTATGTTGTCTTTAATCTCTATTCCGCACCCTGCCGGGTGCGGTAACGGGTCTTCATAAAACTATACTGTTTAACTAACCGGTTAGTTAATAATCCAGTGTTTTGCCATAGGTTACAGTCGTACGCGGGAATCTGATAATGCTGGGCAAAGATGTTGCTTCGCATTAGTGGGCCACTACAATTTTCAGCACAATCTTATGCTGCCGAGGTTTTTCATCAAGCCCTGAAGACTTGGGGCACCGGCATACGAGGACGTACGCCAACCACAACAATATTGTAACAGAATCAACGGGCGGGCGAACCCCACCCATACAAAAATCAAATCATTCAGTCCCGGATTTTTACACCATCACGGTCTGATCACGTGACGGCCCCGTGGAAAGCAGCAGCAACTCAACTTTCAACTCGCGGCAGATATACCCGACATACTCACGGGCTTTCGTCGGCAGTTCGGCATAAGTTTTCACCCCGGAGGTCATCGTCTTCCAGCCGTCGAAACGCTTGAACAACGGCTTGCAATCTTTGATACGATACAAGTCGGCCGGCATTTCATCAATCGTCTGGCCATCGAGTTCATAGTGCGTCGCCACATGGATTTCATCGAATTTATCGAGCACATCCAGCTTGGTCAGGGCGATTTTATCGACACCATTGATGCGCACACTGTGCCGCAACTGCACCAGATCGAGCCATCCGCAGCGACGGGGCCGTCCGGTGGTCGCCCCGAATTCATGGCCATGCTCACGCAGCTTCTGCCCGGTTTCATCGAAAAGTTCGGTTGGGAATGGTCCCGCGCCGACACGGGTGGTGTAGGCTTTCACGATCCCGACGACCTCATCGATCATACTCGGCCCGACCCCAAGGCCAGTCAACGCCCCGCCGACTGTGGTATTACTCGATGTACAAAACGGATACGTTCCCAGATCGACATCGAGCATCGCCCCCTGGGCGCCCTCGAAAAGAATCGTTGCGCCACTTTGATGCGCATCGGAGAGCATCAGCGAGACATCGGTCATCATTGGGCGAAGAATCTCACGGATGCCGACGATATCATCATACATTTTATTCGGATCAAGTTTCTGTTCTTCGGGCAACTGACAGAGATAATGATTTTTGCTTTCGCTGTGAATTTGAATCTTCTGCAACAGCCGGGTATCATCGAAAATATCGGCGAGGCGGATACCGGTACGCTTGACTTTGTCCTGATAGGTCGGACCGATTCCGCGCTTGGTCGTGCCGATTCCGTTGACACCCCGTCGGGTCTCCTCGAAGCCATCGAGGATGCGATGATACGGCATAATCAAATTGGTCGCCGCCGAGATGAAAATACGGTCCTTAAAGGCGATGTCGGCTTCATCGAGCTGCTTGAGTTCTTCGAGAAAGACAAAGGGATCAAGCACGACACCATTGCCGATAACACAAATCTTGCCGGGATGGATAATCCCCGATGGTATCAAATGCAGGATGAACTGGCGGCCGTCGACCACAATCGTATGCCCGGCGTTATTGCCGCCCTGGAAGCGGGCAACAAAGTCAGCCTCGCGCGAGAGGAGATCGACGACTTTGCCCTTGCCCTCGTCGCCCCACTGGAGACCGACGACGACACGGTTCTTGCGGTTTAACTCACTGCTTTGCGGACCCATTGCAGCACCTCTTTCTTTCCTGCATTCGTTTTGGTCGAAAACGCGATCAAATCTCCTTCATGATCGTCACCATAGAGCTCTTTTCGCGTTTTGAAAATTTTCTGGTTCAATTGATTTCGGCTCAATTTATCCGTCTTGGTCAATACCGGCAACAGCGCTATATCGCGCTCAGCCACCCATTCGATCATCGTAATGTCATCATCATTTAGCTCACGACGGCAATCCAGCAGCAGGACCAGACCACGGAGACTGGGGTCATGAGTCAGGTACCCCTCGACCAGTTTGCCCCATTCCTTGCGGACTTTTTCCGGAACTTTGGCAAAACCATAGCCGGGCAGATCGACCAGGTAGAATTTATCTTCGACAATGAAAAAGTTGAGCGCCTGGGTCTTGCCGGGAGTTTGTGAGACTTTGGCGATGTTTTTACCCATGGTGATACTATTGATCAGGCTTGATTTTCCGACATTGGATCGTCCGGCGAAAGCGACAGATGGTCGCCGGTCAGAGGGTACTTTCCCGTAGTCGTAGATGGAGGCGATAAAGCTGGCTGAAAGCAGCCCGCTGGGCACGGTGGTTCCTCCTTGGGACAATGAGTCCAAACTTCGCTCGTTTCGCGCAGGATCACGTCGAAACCTGTTTCGCTGCGCAAAACACCCTCGCTTCGCTCGGGCAAGGGATTACGACCTACAGGCAATTCAGATTTTGATCTTCAGCTACCGGGGTTTCGACATGCAAACTATGGAAGTGGGTGCCCCACAACCTGCTGTGGGGAAAAATTCAGACCGTCCCGCAATGGATAACGACTCACCGCATTCCATTCACTCGCACGCAAACCGAGTGAAAATAGGGCCAAAGCACGCCCGATGCAAGCGAAAAAGGGCGCAGCGCAGCGCCCTTTCGCAATTCTGATATACATTAAGAGTACTACTTATCCTCGTTATCCGACTCGCTGTCCTTTTTCGGCTCCACCTTGTTGGCGGTCAGACGGCGACCCTTTTTATAAACTCCCGGACCGAACAACACCCGCAGGGCCTGCTCGATCCGTTTGATCTTGCGCATCTTAAGCCCGCGCGTCAGGTCTTTGGGCAGTTCGGCCAGTTCATTGGTGTTCTTAAACGGCACCATGACATCGAAAATCTCTGCCCGTTTGGCGGCCAGTAGTTTTTCATTAAGACCGCCCACCGGAAGAATTTCTCCAGTCAGGGTGATTTCGCCGGTCATGGCGATTCGGGTCGAAAGAGCCACTCCCTTGAGCGCCGATAACATGGCTGCCACCAAAGTGATACCGGCCGATGGCCCCTCTTTGGGGATAGCGCCTTCGGGCAGATGAATATGAATCTCGTAATCGTCGATTTTCTTCCGCTCCAGCCCGAGTTGATCAGCATGAGCACGAATCCAGGTCAATGACGCCTGCGCGGATTCGTTCATGACTTCACCAATTCGGCCGGTTACTATCAGTTTCTGATTGCCCGGTACCAGCGATACTTCGACCGGAAGCAATTCACCCCCGGTTTCGGTCCAGGCCATACCGACCGCGAAGCCGGGATCGGCGGATTTTGGGATCTCGCTGTATTGATATATCGGTACCCCGATCAGTTTCGGGACATCTTTGATATCAACCGTGTAGGCTTTGTGTTTTTTCTTTCCGACTTCCTTTAGCGTGATGCGGCGATGCAGGGCGGTAAGTTTCCGTTCGAGCTCACGAACCCCGGCCTCACGGGTATAATTCTGGATGATATACACCATCGCGCTGTCGGTTATCTTGATTTTCAGTTTCTCGATACCCATCTCCCTGCGAATTTTCGGCACCAGAAACTTCCGGGCGATATTGATCTTCTCGAATTCGAGATAGCCGGGCAGCCGAATAATTTCCATACGATCCTGAAGCGGAATCGGAATCTCATGGAGTGTATTGGCTGTCGTCAAAAAGAGGACTTCGGATAAATCGAAATCGAGTTCGAGGTAGTTATCGGAGAAGAAGGCGTTCTGTTCCGGGTCAAGCACCTCAAGCAATGCCGCAGCGGGATCGCCCCGGAAGTCGGCATCGATTTTATCGACTTCATCGAGCAAAAAAACGGGATTGGCCGATTCGGCCTTGCGGATAGATTGAATAATCCGTCCCGGCAGCGCCCCGATATAAGTACGGCGATGGCCACGGATTTCGGCCTCATCATGCACTCCGCCCAGGGACATGCGGACAAATTTACGGTTCAGCGCGCGGGCGACTGATCGACCCAGCGACGTTTTCCCAACCCCCGGCGGACCAACCAGGCAGAGAATCGGGCCGCGGACTTTACCGGCCATGCGCAGCACCGCCAGGTGTTCGAGAATACGTCTTTTAGGCTTTTCGAGACCGTAATGGTCCTCATCGAGAATTTTCTGCACTTCGCGGAAGTTGGTACGATCGACTGTTTTGGTATTCCATGGCAACGCCAGAATCCATTCGAGATAACTGCGCAGGACTCCGGATTCGGCCGAATACGGATGCATCTTGGAGAGCCGTTTGACTTCCTCTTCCGCCTTCTCCCGGGCTGCTTTGGGCGGATTGGCCTCTTCGAGTTTGGCATAGAGATCGTCGATCTCGCCCGCGGTATCATCAAACTGCCCGAGTTCCTCCTTGATCGCCTTAAGCTGCTGCTGGAGATAATATTCACGCTGGCTGCGGGATAATGATTCCCGCACGGAGCCATCGATACGCTGCTCGATCTTGAGAATCTCGATTTCGGCGGACAACAAGTCGATCATCGTATAAAGCTGGCTTTTGACCGAGATTGTCTCGAGAACGTTCTGCTTCTGATCGTTTTTTTGCACCAGGTGAGCGGCGACAGTGTCGGCCAGGCGGCGATTGTCTTTGATATTGCTGATTTGCATCACGATTTCATTCGGGATGCGGCGGTTGAGATGGACATAATCGGAAAACAGGTCGATTGTCCTGCGCCCCAACGCCTCGGTTTCCGCATCTGTGGATTCACGGTCCGTTTCGATAACGCGCACCCGGGCCGACAAAAATCCTGCCGTATCCGTATAGCTCTTGATTTCGCCGCGGAAGAGACCCTCAACCAATACCTTGAGAGTGCCATTGGGCAGTTTCATGACCTGGAGAATACGGGCTACGACACCAACACGGTACAGGTCTTCCGGCATGGGATTGTCGATATTGGGCTGTTTCTGGGCGACCAGAAAGGCGAGTTTATCGAGGACCATCGCCTCCTGCAAAGCATTGACCGATATTTGGCGCCCGATCAGCAGGGGGTAGATCATGTAGGGAAAGATGACGACATCGCGCAGGGGAAGCACCGGAAGGCGTGATTTGACATCTATTTCTTCGTTGTTATGCGTAAATTTCATGTACCAATCCTGTTTTCAAGTGTCCGCGCGGCAATATGGTATATTGGGCAAGGGAAATCAAGCGGCGGGTGAGATGATTGCCAAGATTTATGATGGTGGGTGGAATATGTCGCCCATGGCCTCAGTCGCAGGTTTATAAGCGAGATGGGGTATGTTGGCAATGGCGCATGGATTGATCAACGGAATTATCGCGGCCTCTATAACTGATGCATAGTGGCTGAATATTGCTCCCGCAGCCACACGATCCTTCCATCAAATCTGAAAAAGCTTATTTATTATTTTTGCAAAAATCATTCAAATTGATAGCCTTAATACCTTCGGATAGAGCGGCTTGATAAAGTTCATTATCTGCCGTCAAAAGAAATGGTCCTGAATCTCCTCCGAAAAAGCTGATTGATCCTTTTTTTATTTCAAGAATCATATATGCGTCAATGATATCAATCTTGTATCGTATTACTATTTTTCTCGCTTCGATCAGAAGATTGGAATCGTCTAACTCCAAGTCTTTTACCTTAAATTCCCTCCTTGTCTGGTATGTAAATAGTATACAGCGAAAGTAAGCATCATCTACAATTTCTTTATGATTCCATTTGCGTTTAATAACACCCAAAATTTCATAAACTGAATGTTCTGCTATATAATTCAGTGACTTTAAACTGTGATAGACTGCCTCGGCTTCTTTGTGACCTTGTCCGTCTTTGAATATAAT
This sequence comes from uncultured Ignavibacteriales bacterium, assembly GCA_964526635.1. Classification (GTDB taxonomy): domain Bacteria; phylum Zixibacteria; class MSB-5A5; order GN15; family JAAZOE01; genus CAZGLR01. The sequence goes on from CAZGLR010000021.1 coordinate 5,908, forward strand.
CCTGAGAATTGCTGATGCATCCCACAGATATGCTTTTGATGGCTCAGGGATATTCAAGTTCTCTCACATCCCTTTCAGCATCTTGCGGTAAATCCCCGCCCATTGCTCGACTGTCACCCTGCAGCGGCCGAAAATCTCATCGGCCTCCTCGGGACCGACCACACAACTGCTGTCATCATATCTATTGAAAAAATCCATCATTTTGACGGCCACCCTGAGCTGCGCGTTGAATGAAAACAATGATGTTATCTTCGCAATCCACATCGGCAAATGGTCAATTGTCGCCTCCGGATGCACGATTGCCAGGAAACGGCGCATCGCCTCAGGAATCGGCATCTTCTCCGGCCCGAAAATTGTCAGCTCTTTGTTATCCGGTTTATCCGATTTAAAGCATTCGGCAACAATATGCGCGTATTCCGCGCAGGCCAGAAAATGGAACTGCGTCTGACCGCCCCCGAGATAAATCGCCTTGTTCTGCCGCAAAAACAACGGCAGCGATTCGCAGAACCAGGTCGGCTTGAGAATCACATAGGTCAAGCCCGATTCTTTCAGCGCCTTGGCTGCCTCAACCTTCACTCGCGGCATGATAAAATGAGCATGCTTCTCATCGGCCCGCGCTTCCGAGATTGTCACCAGCTTTTTGATACCCGCTTCTTTGGCGGCCGCAAAGACATTCTTCGAGCCCTCGACTTCGACTTTCCAGTACTGCTCGTCGCTTGGCCCGCCCTTGAGATTGATATACACAAAGTCGCAGCCATCCATCGCATGCTTCAGGCTCTGGGGATCATCGACATTCCCCTCGGCATATTCCACATTAGCGCCAAAAAACTCAGTCGCCCGATCCATGTTGGTGGTAAACAGCCTTACCTCGAAATCGTCATCGCGCGCCAGATGAACCGTAACCGGCCGACCCAGCATGCCGGTCCCGCCGATAACCAGAATTTTAGCCATAAATACATACCGCCTTGAAATCAGGTTTGAATTTATAAGATGGTACGAAAGAAAAAAATGACGATCAATTAGAACAATCGTTCACGCTTGGACAAAAAGGCGTATAACGCTTTATCAAATGGTGTCGAGGTATCCAGAAGATGATAATCGGCGCGGGCCTGGCGGCATTCCGCGGCCAGAAGTCCGGTAAAATCAGAAAACTGCCGCTGATAATCCTGCTTGATCTGCCACGGCATCGTCGTGATCTTCTCACCGGTTTCCATATCCTCAAAAATCGCCTCACCGGAAAAACCGAAATCACGTTCCCGAGGATCAACCACCTGAAAGACAATCACCTCATGGTTACGATGACGGAAGTGCTTAATGCCGGAAATAATCCGCCGGGGATCATCGAATAAATCGCTGATAATTATCACCAGCCCACGGCGCTTGACTCGCTCGGCCATATCATGCAACGGCAAGGAAATATCGGTTGTCGAGGCTGTCGTAAACTGTTCGAACTGCCGCAGCAGGATATGCAGATGCCCGGTTGCTGCCCGCGGCGGAATATAGCGGTTGATTTTATCGGCAAACGAGACCACCCCGACCGCATCGCGCTGCTTGATCATCAAATACGTCAGCGATGCCGCCAGTGTCAGGGCATAATCGAATTTGGTATGCTCCGATGTTTCCGATTTGTAGCCCATCGACGCCGAACAATCGAGCAGGATATATGACTTCAAATTGGTTTCTTCTTCATACTGCTTGATATAATACCGATCCGACTTGGCATAGACTTTCCAGTCGATATCGCGGATAGAATCGCCCGGCATATACTGGCGATGCTCGGCGAATTCCACCGAGAAACCGTGATATGGCGACTTGTGCAGCCCGGTGATGAAACCCTCGACTACCATGCGGGCCTTGAGTTCCATCCCCTTGAGCCGTGAGACTATTTCGGGGGAGAGATATTTTCGATAATCGCTGCGAGTCGGCATGGTTATTCCTTGACCGCCTCGAGCAACTTGTGAATAATCGCAATTGAATCGATACCCTCGGCCTCGGCATTGAACGATGTCACAATCCGATGCCGCAAAACCGGCACCGCCGCGAATTTGACATCATCGACCGATGGCGTTGGACGGCCATCGAGTACCGCCCGTGTTTTGGCGGCCAGAATCAGGTACTGCCCGGCCCGCGGTCCGGCACCCCAGCTTACCCAGTCACGGATAAACTCAGGACTGGTGTCTTCCTTCGGCCGCGTCGAGCGGGCCAGTTTCACCGCATAGGATACCAGATGTTCGGAAACCGGCACCTGTCGGACCAGCGATTGCAGACGGATAATCTGCTCACCGGACAAGACAATATCCAGCTTTCCGGTCGGTGCGGCAGTCGTGGTCATCACGATTTCTTCTTCATCCTTCTGGCCGGGATAATCGACAAAGACATTGAACATGAAGCGATCAAGCTGGGCCTCCGGCAGAGGATAGGTGCCCTCCTGCTCGATTGGATTTTGCGTGGCCAGAACAAAAAACGGCTGCTCCAGTGTGTAGGTGTGACCGGCGGCGGTCACTTCGTGCTCCTGCATTGCCTGCAAAAGCGCCGCCTGCGTCTTCGGCGGCGTGCGGTTGATTTCATCAGCCAGAATGATATTGGCAAAGACGGGACCCTTGACGAACTTGAATGTCCGCTTGCCGGTGGTATGATCTTCCTCAATAATTTCCGTACCGGTGATATCCGATGGCATTAAATCTGGAGTAAACTGTATGCGTGAAAATTTAAGATCCAAAACCCGGGCCAGAGTCGAAATCAGCAGCGTTTTGGCCAATCCGGGAACCCCAACCAGCAGACAGTGACCCCGCGCGAGTAAAGCGATAAGAAGCTGTTCGACAACATCTTGTTGCCCAATGATGACTTTCCCGATTTCCGATCTGATCGTGCTGTAGGCAGTCTGAAGTTCCTCGAGCGTCTGCGCGTCATCGGTTTTGAGTTCGGTCATGGATCCTCCGGTGTGGGTATTTATAGGGAATACGCTGTTACCCTATATTCTGCGAGTTTTTATGGCGCCTCAGCGGGCGAATCAGGAACATTTGCTGTAAATGTAAACGCCCCTGTATATTGTGGATAAGGGAGTAATCCGGGCCTTTATCTGAATATGGTAAGACCTTGTCGCGCATTAAGAAACCCACATTTCCACAGATTCGCCCGGGTTATCAACATTATAGACTGTCAGGACTTAGTGGCGGTCTCATGTTCCTTACGGACTTTGTCGGCGGCGTCTCTATAACGGTGGCCGCCGGCGTCGATGTCGTCTTTCATATTGCATGAACCGCAAAATACCGCGCCCTGCTCGATTACCAGCGATTTAGTTTTCAAATCACCGGTAATTTCAGCCTTGGCCTGAAGTTCGACCTTTTCACTGGCGATAATATTGCCCTTGATATTGCCGGCGATACTGGCATTTTTACAATTGATCTCGGCTTCAAGTTCCCCACCATTACCAACGGTAACCGTATCCGAGCACTTAACCTGCCCCTTGACTTTGCCATCGATTCGCAGGGGACCCTTGACATCGATCGTACCATTAAATTCGGCGTCTTTACCGATAATCGTGCTGATCTTACCTTCCATTGGGGTATCCTTGTGTTTACCGTGTTTGATTTTCATAAACAAAAAACTTCATAGGGTTAATGGGTATCCCGTGAATTCTGATTTCATAATGCAGATGCGGCGCGGAACTGATTCCGGAATTGCCCGAAAGCGCAATGCGCTGCCCGGCAAAAATCGTGTCGCCCACCTGAACCAAAAGCTCAGAATTGTGACCATAAACGGTTTCAATACTGTCGTGCCGGACGACCACCGTGAGTCCAAAAACACTGTCAAAACCGGCTTCAACGACTTCTCCGAATGCTGTCGAGAAAACCGGCGCACCAACCGGCAGGGCCAGGTCGACCCCGGGATGGCGCTTTCCCGGAATCTCCGAAAAACCCTGCGTGATCCATCCGGTGGCCGGCAGACCATCGGGTATCGGTGATGTCGGCGGCAGTGTCCGCGACAAACTCCTGCGATTGACCAGGTCATTCGGCGGAGCCGGTTCATTTTCACTGGTGTACAGATGGCCCAGCAGCACCGAATCCAGTCCGGCCATTTCCGCCACCTGCGCCATCATCTGCTGCGTTTCCAAAAGCGATTGCTCCAGGATCTCCACCTTGTATTGATACCTTCGCAAGGATGCGTTCTCTTCAAGTAATCTATCGGCATCAGCGGCCCGTGCGATAACCTCATAATATAAAATTACGTATGCGATCGGGGCCAGTATCGACAGCACGACAATCGCCTGCAGCGCGCGATACAACCAAAGCGGCATGCGATATTGTTTCGGTTCACGGCGATCATCGGTGATGACCATGAGCGTGATTGATTTCTGCGGCATGAGCGACCTTAAATTTTCTGGAAGAGATCCATCAGACGGGTCAGATCATCTTCGCCGTAATACTCGATTTCGATTTTGCCCTTCTTTTTCCCCGATACTATTCGTACCGCCGTACCCAGCGTATGTTTCAAACGAGTTTCGGCATCATCGAGAAACGGATTCCGTTGCCCTCGGCCAGGGGCTGTCTTACGACGATGCGTCCGGGCCACTGACTCGGCCTGCCGCACCGATAATGTCTCAGAAATAATGCGATCGGCTATCTTCTCCCGCATTGCCGGATCGGTGACAGACAAGATTGCACGCGCATGACCCTCGGTCAGTTTGCCGCCGGCCACCAGGCGGCGTATCCGTTCGGGCAACAACAACAGACGCAGCGTGTTGGTCACCGACGCCCGGTTCTTGCCGACCCGGTCGGCCAGCTCCGCCTGTGACCAGTCGCACTGTTCAATCAGCGCCCGGTACGCGTTGGCCGTCTCAATAGGATTGAGATCCTCACGCTGCAAGTTTTCGATCAGCGCAATCTGCAGCATATCGGTATCATCGATATCATCGAGTATCAGCGCCGGCACAGATTTCAATTCGGCCAGCTTGGCCGCCCGATATCGTCGTTCACCGGCCACGACGATATACCCGGTGCCGTCTTTTTTGACCAGAAGCGGTTGCAGCAGCCCCTTTTCTTTAATCGAGGCCGCCAGCTCCGAGAGCTTGTCCTGGTCGAAGCTCTTGCGCGGCTGATGCGGATTGGGGGCGATACTGTCAAGCGGCAGCGGCTGCAACTTACCCGACTGCGCGGCAGTGGCGGCGTCGCTGGTCGGTATGAGAGCCTCCAGACCGCGTCCCAATGCGATTTTAGCCATGTCCCATGACCTCCTTGGCAAGTGCGATGTAATTCTGCGCCCCGGTCGAGAGAATATCATACAGAATAATCGGCTTTCCAAAACTGGGCGCTTCCGATAACCGCACGTTGCGACTGATAGTGGTGGTGTAGACTTTTTCAGCGAAATACTTGCGCGTTTCATCGGCCACCTGCCGCGACAGATTGAGCCGCGAATCAAACATCGTCAATAATACACCTTCGATATTCAGGTCGGGATTCAAATGCTTCTGTACTAAATTAATACTATTTAATAACTGACCCATCCCCTCCAATGCATAGTACTCGCATTGAATTGGTATGAGCACCGAATCGGCCGCCGTCAGCGTGTTGAGCGTCAACAAACCCAGCGACGGCGGACAGTCGATGATCACGTATTCATACTGATCATCGAGCGTCGATATCGCTTCCTTCAGCTTATGCTCCCGCGCCACCATCGGCACCAGCTCCACCTCGGCCCCGACCAGGCGGACATGCGACGGCAACAGATTCAGATACGGCAGCATAGTGGCGACAATCGCATCGGCCGGCGCCACCCGGCCAATCAGGACTTCATAGATGGTCGGATCGTCTTCGGAGAGCGAAATACCCAGTCCCGACGTAGAGTTGCCCTGGGGATCAATATCTATAAGGAGGGTCTTTCTTTCGGCGGCGGCCAAACATGACGATAAATTGATCGCAGTGGTGGTTTTGCCGACGCCTCCCTTCTGGTTGGCAATGGCCATAATTTTTGCCATGATAGCCTCGTTGTCAAACATCCGTGTCAAACACAACGAGAATACTTGTTTTTTTTGAAAACAGCAATCACAATTTACTGAATTTTTGAAAAAACGATGTATTTTTCATCAGAACTATCGATGGTATATGAAATCACATCTTTTTCTCCCGCCAACTTGCCCATAATTTCACGGCCAAAGAACAACAAGTAGCTTGTGGGTCCTGTAAGACGGCGAATATTATTCGTAATTGCGGCATCGAGCGCTACCTGCCGCAAACAAAAAGTCGTAAATGCCCGATCGGGTGCGAAGCTCTCCAATGGCTCATTCACAATCTCCGGTGCAATATCAAGACGACGGATCAATAACGACAAAAAATCTGCCTTCTTTTTGGATCTTTCCAGCAAGGTAACATCCATGATTTCGCCGGAGAGCATCAACGGCACCGCCGGGATACCCCAGCCCGATCCAATATCAAGCAATGGCTCACTGGTATCGCCGATCAAATCCAATTCAAGCGGAATTAATGATTCGGCAATGAGCCTGCGAAGATGATCCTCACCCAGGTGCCGTGAGTAGAGATTGAAATGCCGGTTGGCCTGCTGAACCTCGGATAAATAGATACGCAGATGCGCATTATCCAGATATTTATCGAGGAGAACCTGTGAATGATAAATTTCCATACTACCCGGGATGTTTCACGTGAAACATTACGGCCTACACGCCGGTGACCATCTGATGCCGTTTGATATGGACCGTCAGAACCGCCACATCCGATGGCGTGACGCCATCGATTCGCCCCGCCTGACCGATTGTCAACGGCCGATAACGATTCAACTTCTCGATTGCTTCTTTTTTTAATCCACGTAATGATGAAAAATCCATATCAGATGGTATCTTCATCGATTCATTCTTCCGGTTCTTTTCTATCTCGCGCTGCTGCTTGTCAAGATATCCCTCATACTTGAGAAGAATAACTGCCTTCTCAAAAATCTCACGGTTTTCAAAGAAACCATTGCCGGAAATTTCATAAATGAACCGGGGCTCGAAATCAGGACGGCACGCCAGCTCGGCCAGAGTCAATGATCCCCGTTTGGTCTGCAAACCAAAGCGCTGCTCGAGATCATCGCTGTGTACCCGCTTACTCTTGAGTGCCGTGATCATATCATCGAGCGCAATATGGTGACGATCGATACTATCCAGTTCGTCTGTGGAATATAAGCCGAATTGCCGGCCATATTCGGACAATCTGTCCAACGCATTATCCTCGCGCAAGGCCAGGCGGTATTCGGCGCGACTGGTAAACATGCGATATGGTTCGGTCAATGACCGCGTCACCAGATCATCAACCATCACGCCCATATAGGCCTCATGCCGCCCGGGGATAAATTCACTGTCGCCCCGGATCTTCAGGCAGGCGTTAACACCCGCAATAAGTCCTTGTGCAGCAGCTTCTTCATACCCGGAAGTGCCATTGATTTGCCCGGCCATATACAACCCCGCGACCAACCGCGATTCCAGGGTCGGATAGATTTGATACGGCAACACGTAATCATACTCAACCGCATAACCCGGTTTGGTCATGACCGCATCTTCCAGGCCGATAATTGTCCGCACCGCCTCAAGCTGAACGTCTTCGGGCAATGATGTCGCGAAGCCATTGAGGTATATTTCATCGGTGCCGTTGCCCTCCGGTTCAATAAACTGCTGATGACGCGGTTTATCGGCAAAGCGTACGACCTTATCTTCAATCGACGGACAATATCTCGGACCGGTACCCTTGATCTGCCCGGAGAACAATGGCGCCCGTTTGATATTGGCCCTGATAATTTCGGCGGTCGCACGTGTCGTATAGGTTAAATAACAAAGCGCGTCGTTGCTGACTTTCGGATGGCCATTGTGGAAGTGGGAAAAGTATGGCGCCGGATCATGCCCCGGCTGGCGCTCAGTCCTGGAATAATCAATACTCTTGCCATCAATGCGCGGCGGTGTTCCGGTTTTAAGCCGCCCGGTTTCAAAGCCGGCCTTATTCAACGATGCCGTCATCCCGATCGCGGCCGGTTCGCCCCGCCGGCCTGATTCAATTTTTGTATCACCGATATGGATCAATCCGCCAAGAAAAGTCCCGGTCGCGAGAATAACCGCCCGTCCGGAAACACTGCCGCCGTTGCGAAGCCGCAAGCCACAGACCATTTTGTTTTCGATGATTATCCCGACTGCCTCATCTTCGATAATATCAATGCGCGATAGCGAGGCGACAAAATTGGAGACATAGTTGGTGTATGCGCGACGGTCACATTGAACTCGTGTCGATCTGACCGCCGGTCCCTTGGACAGATTGAGCCGTCGGAACTGAATTCCGGCGGCATCGGTGGCGTGACCGATAATTCCACCGAGAGCATCAACCTCGCGCACCAGATGGCCTTTTCCGACGCCGCCCACGGCTGGATTGCAGGACATCAGGCCGAGCCTGGTTTTGTCCATCGTGACCAGGGCAGCGCTCAATCCGAGCCGGTCAGCGACACGAACCGCCTCGCAGCCGGCGTGACCGCCTCCAACCACCAATATGTCATAATCATGCGCTTTCATAAGACATAAGAAGTAACGCAGGAGGCATCATTTTGGCAACAGAATAATTGAAATAGTCGGCTCGATTAGGCTATCGATGTTTCACGTGAAACTACTTTACTTGCCGATGCAGAAATTGGCGAAGATTTCCTCAAGTATTTGTTCGGTATACACCTGCCCGGTGATTTCCCCCATACGATCAGCCGCCTGGCGCAGCTCGAAAGAAAGTATCTCCGGTGGTTCATCAAGTCTTGACTGAAGCCGGATGAGATGATTTAACGTGCTGTCTATCTTATTCTTATGCCGCAAGGACGTAACCACCACCGACTCGCTCAGATCAACCGCCCCGGCAGTTTTGCTAATGAGATCATACAGCTTATCCAGACCTGCACCGGTCTTGACCGAGAGCGCATGCACCGGCCCGGAGTGATTTTCAAGCTTCTTCAGCCATGACACTTTGCGCTTTTCAACCGACTCCGCCAGATCAGCCTTATTGAGAAGTATTATCAGATGCTGATGATCTTCCAGTATTAAGTCCTTTAATAGTTTGGGCTTCGTCGAAATATCAAATATATAAAGTATTAAGTCCGCCCGAGTGATTAACTTACGGGCTTCATTAATTCCCGCCTGTTCGATACGCCCGCGACCCTTGCGAAGTCCTGCAGTATCAAAGAGTTCTACTGGCAGGCCGGCGATCTCGATCCATTCGGACAAATAATCCCGCGTTGTTCCGGCGATTTCGGTAACCAGGGCACGGTTCTGTCTGACCAGTGCATTAAAAAGCGATGACTTGCCGGCATTGGGCGGGCCGAGGATTAAAACTCGCAGGCCATCCTGAATAAATTTGCCGGTGCGATAGCTCGCCGATAGGCTCTGCAGCTCTCCGAGAATTTCATCCAGATTATCTTTCAGCTTTGCTTTGCCGATAGTCCCGACCGAATCCTCATCAGGAAAGTCGATATCGGCCTCGATTTCAGCCAGAAGATGTACAATCCGCTGGCGTAGTGAGGCGATATGTTGACCATAGCGTCCCATCAGATGCTCCCGCGTCACCCGATAGGCCAGATCAGTCTTTGATGCGATGACTTCGGCAGCGCCCTCGAGGCGGGTCAGGTCAACACCACGATTGAGAAACCGTCGCTGCGAAAATTCTCCCGCCTCGGCAGGACGGGCGCCATGCGTAAAAATCAATTCGAGAATATGCTTAAGTGGAATCTGTCCGGCATGGCAATGGATTTCGACCATGTCCTCACCGGTGAAACTTTTCGGGCCGGGCATAAAGACAGCCATGACTTCATCGAGAGCGCTGTCACTCTGGCTATCAACGATCGTGCCATAGCGCAGCATATATGGCTTGCATGATGTCTGAAGGATCTGGGGAGTAAAAACTTTTTCGAGGATAGGTCGCGATAACGGCCCCGAGATGCGAATAATCCCGATACTGCCAACGCCGAGGGGAGTAGCGATGGCGGCTATGGTTTCAGCGCCGGATGAAAAATGAGGAGTCATCACCTGGTAGCGACAACGACAGCGTCATCCTTATCTTTTTTCTCGGTCTGTTTGCGCACAAAGATCAATTCCAGAAGCGACAGGACATTGAAGCCGGTCCAGTAGAGGACCAGGCCCGAGGGGAAGCTGATAAACAGCCACCCGAAGACCAGCGGCAGGATGTAGGCCATCATTTTGTTTTTCGGGTCGGTCATGGTCATTTTCTGCTGGACGAACATGGTGATGACCATGATTATCGGCAGAACATAGAATGGATCCGGGGTTGACAGATCGGTGATCCATCCGACAAAGCCGGCCCCGCGAAATTCGATTGTTGTTCGGAAGACGGTGAATAGCGCAAAGAACAATGGCATCTGCGGCAGAAGCGGCAGGCAGCCGGAAAGCGGGTTGGCGCCGGCTTCCTTGTAGAGCTTCATCATCGCCTTATTGAGCTTCTGCGGATCGTTTTTGTATTTCGCCTGTAGTTCCTGCATCTTCGGCGACAGTTCCCGCATGCGCGCCATAGCGACCGCCTGTTTGCGCGACAAGGGATACGTAATCAGCTTGACCAGAAGCGCGAAGATCAAAACGACAATACCATAGTTGGGGACAACATTATGGATTTGGGGCAGAAGCCATATGATAGCTATCGAAAACGGTTTGATAATTACCCAGCCCAGCGAGCTAAGCTCTTCCAGCCCAACTTCATAGTCGTGAAGACGGCTATAATCTATGGGTCCGACATAGAGTTCGAAGCGGTCACTGACTGATCCGACGCTGGTCATGGCCATCTCGAGTTCAGCCTCGAGCTTTTTGGCCTGAACTTTTTTGTCATCGACGAGAATATTGAAACGCGAGCCCTCGCCCTTGACCGCATCGGCGGAGCGCGTCCGCGGGATCATCGCGACAGCAAAATACTTGGTGCGGATGCCGGCCCATTTGGTTTCGCCGGGGATATATTCGTTGAGTTCATTATTGTCGTAATCATCGAGTTCACGATAATCGTTTTGATAAGCGACAACATTGAAGTATTTGTAATCATCCTTGATATCGGCCTCAGTCGGCGGCGGAGTAATATCCCAGACAAGATTGTAGGATCGTTCGAAGCCAAATGTCTCGATACTCTCGATGACAACTTCCAGATCGATTTTGTATTTGTCGGGATAAATAGTATAGGCTTTGATAATCCGCCCACCCTGGCCGTTGTCATGAGTATAGGTAATAGTTCGCGGGCCGCTGCTTTCGGTAACATCGAATGGCCGGTCGTCGGTGGCAAACATCAATTTTTCGGCTTTGTAGCTGCCGCCGGCGGTTTCGATATCGGGGACAATCTGGTGCTGCTCGGCGGCCTCCATCACAACATTGCCGCCATTCTGCATATACTGGAATTTGCGCAGCTCGATTACTTTAAGCCCGCCGCCGCGATTGGAAAAGGTGAGATTATACAATGGCGAGGTGATGGTGATAGTCTCTTCGGCCAGCGACGCCATCGGTGATACCAGGGTGTCATCAGTCAAAGCGGTCATATACTCCGGCTGTTCGAGGGTATCCTGCGGGAAAGCTTGAGATGGCGCTGTTTGAGTATTGACGGTATCAGTCCCAACTTCTTGTTGCGTCACGGGTTCGGGATCTGAAGCAAAGCCCAGATAGCGGGCAATCGGTCCCCAGAAGACCAGCAGGAGGACACAGAGTATGACAACGATTAGAGAAGTTCTATCCAAAACAACCTCGCCTTTAATTCCTATTCAACGGGATCATATCCCCCGGGGTGAAACGGGTGGCAGCGAGCAACCCGTTTGACAGCCATCCATCCGCCTCGTGCGGCGCCATATTTGCGGACAGCCTCGAGACCGTATTGTGAGCAGGTGGGGTGAAACCGGCACTGGGAGAATATCGCCAAAACCGGCGACAGGGTGACTTTATAAAGGCGGATCAATCCGATGAGGAAGAGGGCGGGGATTGACAGCCGATTAACAGTTCCATCCGTAATATCGTTTAATGTCTCCAATAAACTCGTCCCATCCAATGGCGCCGTCGGGCAGACTTTCCGGTTTAACGCGGAGAATATAATCAAATCCGACGGGAATGCGAAACCTGTTTGTTCGTATTATTTCCCGGAGTACCCGTTTTATTCGATTACGGCGTACCGCCGTGCCGCATTTTTTCGAGACGACCAGGCCGAAGCGATGTTCCGGCGTGGTGTGATCGTCGTTTAGTGGCGACCGGGGTTTCCGGTAGAAAATAAGCCGCTCGCCCCGGAAGTTGTCGCGATGGGCAAAAACGGCTTTAAAATCTGTTTCGCGTTTCAGCCGGCATGAGGCCGGAAAACGGTTATCCACTGGTGTTATTTTTTGCGGCCCACCTGCAGCGCCAGGCGTTTACGGCCCTTGGCACGGCGGCGCGCCAGTACGTTGCGACCACCTTTGGTCGACATCCGTTTACGGAAGCCGTGGTCGTTGACCATCTTCCGGTTGGATGGCTGAAATGTCCGTTTCATGGCAGTATCCCACGTTAATCAGTTTTTCAAACAGAGCCGTTAATTATAACAAAACATCCCGACCTGTCAAGTCGATTTTTGTATTGTTTATAATCGGCGACCGTTCTGGTAGTTTTATCGGCGGGGCCGGGGGCGAGGTTGAGCGGGAAGGGAAAGCAGTTCGCCATCAATGATAAGGCTGGTCTTCATCCACAGCCAGAGGCAGGGAAACCCGGCCCAAAATTGTCGCCCACGAGTTATCGCCCATGAAATGTCGCCCGCTACGGAGCAGCTTTGCTGCGGAGTCGTGGGTTTATGTTGTAGATGAGCTATGTTGCTATTGACCTGAATGCCACACCCTGCCGGGTGTGGTACCGGTTGTAGATGAGCTATGTTGCTATTGACCTGAATGCCACACCCTGCCGGGTGTGGTACCAGTTTTGGATGAGCTATGTTGCCTTTGACCTGAATGCCACACCCTTGCGGGTGTGGTACCGGTTTTGGATGAGCTATGTTGCTATTGACCTGTAAGCCAAACCCTGCCGGGTGAGGTACCGGTTTTGGATGAGCTATGTTGCTATTGACCTG
>CAZGLR010000021.1:19080-34680 GCA_964526635.1 uncultured Ignavibacteriales bacterium
CAAACCCTGCCGGGTGAGGTACCGGTTTTGGATGAGCTATGTTGCTATTGACCTGAATGCCAAACCCTGCCGGGTGAGGTACCGGTTTTGGATGAGCTATGTTGCTATTGACCTGTAAGCCACACCCTGCCGGGTGTGGTACCGGTTTTGGATGAGCTATGTTGCCTTTGACCTGTAAGCCACACCCTGCCGGGTGTGGTACCGGTTGTAGATGAGCTATGTTGCCTTTGACCTGAATGCCACACCCTTGCGGGTGTGGTACCGGTTTTGGATGAGCTATGTTGCTATTGACCTGTAAGCCAAACCCTGCCGGGTGAGGTACCGGGGTATCTCGATAAGATATCTCGCCCGAACAGAGGCTCAAAAAATATCATAGGTACTGCGGGTGTAGTACCGGGGGTGATACTTCAAAAAAGTGACGGGGTGGGCCGGGGTCTTTGAAGCCGGGCCAGTGCCGGCATATTCTCTCGCTCAGACGGGACATCGGTCCGACAAAGACCTGGTTTTCAGAGGATAAACAGGGATATTGTCTTCAGATTTTTACTTTAGACTATGGTCTCAATCCCACAGAGAGATCAAATTTTTACCATTCTCATAAGATACCCCGAAAGGTCGCCTCAAGGGCATTAATTCCATCGGCGAAATTCCGACAAGAGAAGAGTATAGCTCAAACCAGCCATCAGGCATTTTATACCAAGGAGTCATGTATGACGCAGGTTATTTCTCCTCCGGTCATGAGCCCTCCGCTCAAAACCAAGACCGCAAACCGTCTGGCCTCACGCGGTTCCCGTTTGCTGGCTTCGTTGATCGACAGTTTGCCGTTTTTCGCTGTCTGGGCCGTGGCTTTATTGACCAATATCGCTGAGATTATCTATATTGGTTCGCTGTTGTATGCCGGGTATCAGATTTACTTGTTGACGACGCAGGGGCAGACTTTCGGAAAGCAGATTATGGGTATCAAAATCGTGAAAGTCGATTCCGGTCGCAATGGTGGTTTTACGACCAATGTACTTCTGCGCAGCGTGCTCAACAGCATCATCGGCTTCGTGCCGTTGTACAGTCTGGTCGATATCTTCTTTATTTTCCGTGAAGATCGCCGCTGCATCCACGATTTGATTGCCGGCACCAGGGTCATTCGCGCGTAAAAATACCGGAACTTGTGAAAAAATGTGCTTGACAAATAGTCGGGCATGCTTACATTTGGTTTATTGTAGGCAAATTGAACTATAACCTGTAACCGGATGATGTGATGCAAGCTATTTTTCACATCAAGTTTATCCACTGCTAACAGCGGAAGGAGTATAGTCGCTAATATGATCACTATGCTTATGTACAATCCGCACGGCGATTTCGCCATGATGCAGTCTGATGGTTGCAGGAGGAGCCGAACTATCTTTACCTGAGTGTAAATTGATACGGCGCAAATCTTCACCCGTCGGACTGCTGATAAGGTCCGACGGGTTTTTTATATCCACTCCAGCAACTCATCCCCGTTTGGACCGTAGTCTAAAACCAGCCGCCCCGGCGGCAGATGAAGGAAAGAACGGATCATGGACTCAGCATATTACGAAGACGACCGGCGTGACGATGTCTCTTCCGGACGGGCTTTTGGTAAACTGCTTCCCCTGCTTAGACCGCATGTTACCTGGCTGATCATCTGCTTTGGCCTGCTGGTGGTATCTAAGCTGCTTTATCTTTATGGTCCCCGTCTGATTAAACGGGCGATCGACGTTAATATCGCCGGTTCCGATTATGCCGGTTTACTGGTGACGGTCGGGCTGTACATCGCGACGCAGGCAGTGTTTTTGTTTCTTAACTACCTGTTTCGCCTCCGGATGGAGATTATCGGGCAGCAGGTGATGATCACGCTGCGCAGGCGGTTGTTCGATCATATTCTGAAGATGGCGGTATCTTTCTTTGACCGCAATCCGGCCGGACGCCTCATGGCCCGCGTGGAAACCGATACCGAAGCGCTGCGGCGGATGTTTACCAACACGGTGGTATCGATCATCGGCTCGGTGATCCTGATTATCGGGATGTTTGTCTGGATGTTCATCGAGGCGCCTGTCCTGGCGGCGATTGTGGCGGCTTTCGTTCCGATCATCGCGGTGGCGATTTACATTTATCATCGGATCACGACGCCGAAATGGCTCGAGATTCGCAAGCGGATGGCTGATGTCACCGCCGCCCTGACCGAGTATATCCAGGGGATGCAGATAATCCAGATATTTAACCGTGCCCGTGAAGTACGGCGAAAGCTGTATGAAGTCAACCGGCGGAAATTTCTGCCGAACGTGAAGGCCGAAGTAACAGTGGTCGTCATGTTCAACTTCATCTTCTTGTTGGAGATCGTGATTATCGCGCTGCTGCTTTATGTCGGGGCGCAATGGATCGGGGCCGGGACAGTCACGGTCGGAACCTTGGTGATGTTTATCGCCTATATTCGGATGTTCTTTGAACCGGTGCATATCGCCGCTGAAGAAGTGGCGGTAATACAGAAAGCGATTGCCGCGGCCAAGCGAATATTCGGGCTGCTGGATACACACGAGATGATTCCGGAACCGGTGCGACCGGTGGCCTGGCCGACCCTGAAGGAGGGAATTACCTTTGAGGATGTCTGGTTTTCATATACCAACGACGATAACTGGGCGCTGCGCGAGGTATCATTCCATATTCCGAAGGGTAAGCGCTTTGCGCTGGCCGGTATCACGGGCGGCGGGAAATCAACTGTGATCAACCTGCTGTTCCGGTATTATGATCCCCAACGCGGCCGTATCCTCGTCGATGGCATCGATATTCGCGATATCACCAGCGAGGAATTGCGGGCCAAGTCGGGTCTGGTGCTGCAGGATATTTTCCTGTTTCCGGGCAACGTGGCCAACAATGTGTCGTTATCGTCCAATGGCTTCGACCGCAATCTGGTGATCAAGGCCTGCCGCGCGGTCTCAGCGGATCATTTTATCGAACGGCTGCCGGATCAGTATGAAACCGAATTGTCGGAGCGCGGCGCCAATTTGAGCCGTGGGGAACGGCAGCTTTTGTCATTTGCGCGGGCCCTGGTGGCCGACCCGGAAATTCTGATTCTGGATGAAGCGACCAGCTCGGTCGATCCGGAAACCGAGCGGTTGATCCAGGAGGGCCTGGAAACCCTGATGAAAGGCCGCACCTCGATTATCATCGCGCATCGTCTGTCAACAATCCTCAATGTTGACAATATTCTGGTGGTGCGCGGCGGCCGTATTATCGAGCACGGCACCCATATTGAACTGGTTGCCGCCGGCGGTTACTATTCCAAGCTGTTCAAACTGCAGTTCAAACAGCAAAACGGCACTGGAGTGAAAAAAGTATGTTAGGCAAATATATAAAGTGGTTCTGGCGATTTTATCGAAATCACAAGATCCCGCTGACGATCTTTTTGACGTTTTCGCTGATTTCGAGTGCGCTCATTGTCACCAATCCACTTTTGATAAAAAACGTCTTCGACATCCTTGAAAACGGGCAGCCCTCGAAAATCGGGCTGCCCTATGTCAGCGGCTGGCTGGAAGCACTAACCGGCAATAGAATCCCCAGCCTGGTCATTTTGATGATCATGGTGGGGGCGATGACCTTCTTGTCGGAAATCTTTTTGATCGGGCACCGGGCTTACATGAACATGAAACTGGAATGGGAATTCCGGCAGTCGACTTTCGATGATCTCACAGTCAAGGGACCGGATTTCTTTAACCGTTTCTCGACCGGGGACCTGGTCACGCGGATGACCGATGATGTCTCGGAAGATAAGTTGTCATGGTTTGCCTGCAGCGGGATTTTCCGTTTTTATCAGGCGCTGACGCTGATTCTGTTCAGCCTGGTGATGATGATCTCGATTCATCCCATGCTGACGTTGTGGACGGCCGGGCCGTTGCCGTTTCTGGTCTTCATCTATATGAAGAGTTCGACGGTCCTCGATCGGCGTTATGATTTTCTTCAACAGAAAATCTCGCTGGTCAATGACGCCATGGAGGCCTGCTTCTCCGGCATCCGGGTGGTCAAGGCATATAGCAAGGAGAAGGACCAGCGCACGAAATTTGGAAAAATTGCCGAGGAAAGGCGCCAGGCCGAAGTCTCGGTGGTGAAATCGTACACGATTATCGAATCGCTGTGGATGTATGTCTGGCAGATCGGGATTATTATGATCCTTCTCGCCGGCGGATATTACGTTATCAAAGGTTCGCTGACAATCGGCGAGTTTGTGGCTTTCGAGTCATATGTCCTGTTCATGATTTATCCGATGTTCGACGTCGGCAACTTCATGGTCAAGGGCCTTCGGGCGGCGGTATCGATCAAGCGTATCATCGAGCTGGAAGATCATCCGCCGATGATCGATGAAAAATCCGGGAGCCGTGAGTTCTCCAATGCGGGCAAACCGCGGGTGCAGTTCGATCACGTTTCGTTCCGCTTTGCCGGGATGGAGCGCGATATTCTGCACGATCTGAATTTCACTGTGCAGCCAGGGCAGCGGGTGGCGATAGTCGGCAAGGTCGGCTCGGGTAAGAGTTGGGCGGTACGGCTCATCCCGCGCCTGGTGGATCCGACCGAGGGACGCGTGCTGCTCGATGGTGCTGATCTGCGCGAGTATGATATCGCCGATATACGGCGCAATATCGGCTATGTTCCGCAGGAACCGATATTGTTCTCGGATACAATCGAGGAAAATATCCGTTTCCATCGCGATGGCATCTCGAAAGACACGCTCGATTGGGCGATTGAAGTTTCGCAGCTCGGGACGGAGATCAAGGCCTTCCCGAAGGGGCTGCAAACCGAGATCGGCGTACGCGGATTGTCGATTTCCGGCGGGCAGAAGCAGCGCTTGTCGCTGGCCCGCGCGCTGGTCGGACAACCGCGTATTCTTATTCTCGATGATTGCACCTCGGCGCTCGATGCCAACACCGAGGCGGCATTGTGGGAACGGCTCTATCAGGTGATGCCGGATCTGACGACGTTTATCATCACGCACCGTCCGGCGACGCTGGAGCGGGCCGATTATGTGTATGTACTCGATGATGGCGAGATTGTCGAACAGGGCAAGCATATTGATCTGATTCTACAAGAGGGCTTGTACTGCAAGCTGTATCATCGGATTATGCTGGAGGAAGCGGTGGGCTTGAGCGACGCCGAATCCAAACTGGCGTAAACTGCAACATATGCGTAGGGGCCGGGTTCCCCGGCCCGACGGTACCAAAGGCAAGCAACGAATGGCAAATATCGAGCCGCGTATATGTACTATAAATCATTAACCGAAAGTGTAACGATAAACGTACTCGGACGCCGAGTGGGTATTTTATTACACTTTCGGTCTATGAGGTAGGGATCTGTCGCCCACTACGGAGCAGCTTTGCTGCGGAGTCGTGGGTTTATTTTTTCATCGAGCTATGTTACCAATGCTGCGATGCCCCAGTTCTTTAGACTTGGGGCTAAGATAAACAGGTACAAATCTATCCCCATCCCTGAAGGGTTGGGGCACCGGGGCCGCCCCTACGAACTCGATTTGACTTTGCCTGATAAATCTGTCTTTATGCGTAGGGGCCGGGTTCCCCGGCCCGTGTTGTTTACAATGTTATGGTGCCGCAGGTCTTTAGACTTGGGGCATCAAGGGGAGCTGCGCCCGTAGCAGCAGGGCAGTAACCATTGCCGATAATTCACTATCGCGAGCCACACCGGAACGGTGTGGTACCGAATGAGTGGGGGATGCTTCAAAAACTTCACCGGCATCGCCGCCAACTTGTCTCAGCTCCCGTATATTTCCCCCAACGCCAGTATTCATGCGGATTCAATAAGCACCATTTGACAAGCGCTGTCGCTGCGTATATATTCACGGTCACTCGAAAATCACAAGGAGAGAAACTGCATGAATGACAACGGCCCGGTTAATATGTCTCAAGAGGGCTTCGACAAGATGAAAGCGGAGCTGCATAGGCTCAAGTATACCGATCGCCCGGCTATCGTTGCCGAAATCAAGCGCGCGATGGAGATGGGCGACCTGTCCGAAAACGCCGAATATCACGCCGCCAAAGAGGCCCAGAGCCATCTCGAACGACAAATCGCCGATCTCGAATTCAAGCTGTCGCGGGCGCGAATCATTAATCTCGAGGATGTCGACAAAAGCAAGGCCTATATCTTTGCCAAAGTGACCGTTGTCGAAGTCGGCGACGATGACGATATCGAGACCTTTACCCTGGTGGCGGCGGAAGAATCCGACCCGGAACACGATAAGATTTCGATTGCCTCTCCCATCGGCAAAGGGCTTCTGGGAAAAGCCGTCGGAGAGGTTGCTGTTATTCAGGCTCCCGGTGGCACCCTGCAGCTAAAGATTACCGACATCAGTTATGACGATTAGGACACTCAGTGTCCAAAGCGCAGTAACAGGCAGTATATGAAATCATGACAAGCGGGCGGATCACCGCCCGTCTTTTCGTTATATATGTTTGAGGTATTGTGACTGGCGGACGGCAGCGTTTGCCCTCATCCCGCTCAAAATGGAACGCACGCCGGGTTATGAAGTCGCGATCGCCGGTGTAGATAATAACCTGGCCCGGGATTCCCCCGCCCGGTGAAAGACCGATGCAATCTCTGTCGGTCGATGCAATCGTCCGTCGGGCGCGGAAACCGTACTTCTATGCATCATCAGGTTTTTTATTTCAATCCCGTCATTTGTCATAATAGCCTGCGGTCGTTGAACGCAGCCACCCCTTAATGGCATTGAACGTTAACCAACCTGCGATCCCACCCTGCGGGTGGGGTACCGGTGTCAATTCAATCTCCAGGCATTACTGCGCTATCGGCTATTGATTTAATCTCCGGGTAAAATTACGCCATCGATTTTTTGAGTTTATCCCTTACCGCCCCACCCTGCGGGTGGGGTACCGGTGATAACTCAATCTCCAAGCATTACTGCACTATCGGCTATTGATTTAATCTCCAGGCATTACTGCACTATCGGCTATTGATTTAATATCCAGGCATTACTGCACTATCGACTATTGATTTAATCTCCGGGTAAAATTACGCCATCGAATTTTTGAGTTTATCCCCTGCGGTCCCACCCTGCGGGTGGGGTACCGGTGTTGATTCAATCTCCAGGCATTACTGCGCTATCGACTATCCAATTAATCTCCGACCATTAATGCAGCATCGATTTTTTAAGTTTGACAACTTAGCTCGCCCACAAACGTAAAGCCACGACTTCGCGGCACATCATTAGGTAGAGAACGGAGATTTGCCATAGGATGCGGGGAGAGATTTTTAGGCCTGTGATATCGTCGAATGTAGACGACAGAGATTGTGTGATTTCACAATGGGCCGGAGGACACGGCCCCCCTTACGAATAATTTTTTCTTCGTCCTACTCCGTTAATCTCAGCGGCATCAGCAGACAGATAAAATCTTCTTTGGAAACTTCAGACGAATAAATGATTCCCGCCGAAACCGGGCTGGATAATTCAAAAACGACTTCATCGCCCTCGATCTTACCCAGGATATCATTCACATAACCGGCATTGTAGCCAATTTCGATACTTTCGCCCTTGTAATCACACGGCAACGTCTCCTGCGCTTCACCACCGACATCGGTATTGGTTGTCGAAAGCATCAGATTATTGTTTTTGACCGCGAACCGTACCTGATGTGTCAGCGAATTGGACAGGATCGAAACCCGACGCACCGATGAAAAAAGATTATCTTTATCGATGACCATCGTTTTATCCGTACTGGCCGGTATCACAGCTTCGTAGTTCGGATATGGTCCCTCGATCAATCGAGAACTGACGATCAGATCACCCAGGTTGAACATAATCCGGTTTTCTTCGAAAATGACGCCGATTTCACTGGTCTCGTCCTGGATAAACTTGGGAATCAGATCGAGGACTTTAGGTGGGATAATTACGTCATCATTGAGACCCTTGAGGGTGCTGTTATCGGCAACAACTCGCGCCAGACGGTGGCCATCGGTGGCAACCATAGTCATCCGTTCGTCCTTGGTCTGCCACAGGACGCCATTGAGGGCCGGACGGGTTTCATCACGACTGCAGGCGAAGGTTGTTCGTTTGATCATGGTTGCGAGTGTTTCCGAATCGATCGTCACCTGCTTTTTGCTATTGTAAACCGGTAGTTCAGGAAATTCATCGGGTGAGACACCGCCGATTTTATAGCTGCCATTGGGGACTTTTATTTCAATGCGATTGGTTGTTCCTTCGAAGGTAATATCGGTTTCGGGCAATTCCTTGATAATATCGAAAAGCATCCGTCCGGGTACAACGGCCGATCCCTTTTTGGCAACTTCGGCATCGAGGGTGGCGGTGATGGTTACATCGAGATCGGTAGCAGAAATTTTCAGTTTCTTTTCCAGGCATTCGATGAGAATATTGGACAAAATCGGTAATGTGGATTTGGCCGGCACTACAGTCAAGAGCGCTTGCATATAATGCGTCAATCGGGATTTGGGAAGAGAAAACTTCATGCCAGTGATACTCCTCGTGAAAACTATTCACATCCTTTATTTATTACTCTTTTTATTTATCAATAAATAAGAGTAATAATAAGGGGTGTGAAAATGTTTATTATTCCATATCAGGACAGTTAACACCGCACCATTGTCACACTTATCCGGTCGGTGCAAAATAGACCATTGTTTATAGTCGTGTCAATACCTGTTTTTTTTCCCATGAGTTGCCCACACCGTAGGGATTTACTCTGCTTATACACGTTTCTCAACATCATCATCCACCCTGTTGTCAACATCGTAATCAGGCCGAAATCTGCCGGGTTATATCGCTGATTCGTTTCCCGAATTCGACATCCTTTTCGACCATTTTTTGAACCAGGTTACAGGCATGGATGACGGTTGAATGATCCCGTCCGCCAAAGGCGTCCCCGATGGATTTCAAGGAATTTTTGGTCAGTTGGCGGGTGAGGTACATGGCAACCTGGCGGGCCAGAGCGATATTCTGAGTTTTTTTCTTGGCCGACAACATATCGATTTCAACAGAGAAACTGTCGGACACGTGCCGTTTGATGTTCTGGATAGTGATCGTCCGGCTCCGGGATCCGAAAGTGTCCGAGAGCACCCGCTTGGCGACATCCAGGGTGATAGTTTCATTGCGCAGCGAGGCATAGGCCAACAGCCGAATCAGAGATCCCTCGAGTTCGCGGATATTGCTGGTGACCGAATTGGCGATATAGGAGATGACGTCATCTTCCAGTTGAATATTATCGCTTTCGATCTTGCGTTGCAAAATCGCCATTCTGGTTTCCATGTCCGGTGGCTGAATGTCGGTAATCAAACCCCATGAAAAGCGCGACAGCAGCCGTTCTTCCAAACCTTTGATCTCGCGCGGGGGCCGATCGGATGACAGGACAATCTGTTTACCGGCATTATAGAGCGCATTGAAGGTATGAAAGAATTGCTCCTGGGTCGATTCCTTGCCGGCGAAAAACTGGGCATCGTCAATCAGCAGCGCGTCAACATTCCGATACATGTTGACGAAATCATAGGTAGTATCGCTGGAGATGGAGCTGATAAAATCGGAGGTAAATTTCTCCGAGGTGGCATACATGATCCGTTTACCGGGTTCGGTGGTGGCGATATGGTGTCCGATTGCCTGAAGCAAATGGGTTTTTCCCAGTCCGACTCCGCCATAGATGTAGAGCGGATTATACTTGGTGAGTCCGGGTGCCTCAGCTACAGCTTTGGCGGCGGCGTACGGGAAACGATTGAAGTTACCGACCACCAGATTGTCGAACGTATACCGATCATTCAGCATACCGTCGACCGACGGTGAGTGCGATACCGGGCGTACCGTTTCCTCCGGCATGATAACAGAGGGAAAGTCGATCTCTGTCTGCGGTTTTGGATTATCCCTGACTTCGAACTGAAACGGGATAGATTGACCGCATGACTGGATGAGGGCATCATGGATCAGTTCCGAGTAATGTTCCTTAATCCATTCGGCAACAAAGGTATTCGGGACACGGATTTGAATGCCGCCATTGCCGTCGGACGCTCCGCTGGTTTGCCGGAGCCATGTTGCAAAAGATTGTTTCTTAACGCGATGCGAGAGATACTCGAGACAGTCCTCCCAGACCTTCCCATGATCAAGATTAGTAATCATAGCGTTACAATTCCCCTCAGATAACCGCTTTCCACAAAAAATGTTGATAAGCGCCCCCGCTCAATATGAAGATCAATAATTAGTTAATACTCTGCATCGGCGGCGACCATGGACTTATCCACATGTCAGCACAACCGGGACTCACACACCAAGTCATTGTGCGAGAGCGTGGTTGCCTGTCTGGAAAAAGTTATCCACATCTTTTTAACACGTTATCTTTCATTGACTTGTGTTTTCAATGTAGGAGTTGAATGGGGTTCTGTCAAGCCGTCGGTTGTATTTAATTTTCTCAAAATCGTAATCGGTTTGTTTGTGGACAGTTATCAACATAAGTTTTTTTGATCTCCGGTGATTGGGCGCGTGCGATTTGTGTGCATTCAATTTCCACTTTTTCTAAACATAAACCTAACAAAAGGTAAGTAGCAACGACTCTACTTCCCATACTAAGGGGGGTAGGCAAAATCACCATCGATTCAGGGTAAAAAATGCTGGTTCGGCAGTCAGACGGGAGTAATGCCGCTGTCGTGTTCCATCTGTGATGCAGGTAGTGTATGATGCGGTGCTTCGACCGGTTGATGCTGATACCAGTCACCCACCTTTCCGGGCCTGCGACCGGAAAGGTGAGTAAACGATCAAGCAACGGTTGATTTTCCCGGTGTCAGGTATGTGCAGACGCAGCGGATTTGTAATAAATCCGCATACGATATGGTGCCCCCAATCACTGGTATCGAAGACGTCGCAGCGAGGGCCGTATTGCATACGGTTCGCCACTGACGAAAGGGAACTCACCAGTTACTTTGCTCTGGCTTTGCGCTTGCGTGAAGGTGAAGTACCCTTGAGATCGATCAGGGAGACTTTGGCAAATTCACCCTTGAGCGCATCCTGGGCCTTTTTGTAAACCTTCTGCAATTTGCAATCGGGTTCCTTATCGCAGTCGATCGGGCCCTTCAGGCAATCGTATAGAAATATCGATCCCTGAATGGCTTCGAGAATATCGAGCAGCTTTATTTTTTCCGGCGGTCGTGAAAGGCGAACTCCGCCCCCATAACCGCGCACAGATCTCACCAGACCAGCACGGGAAAGGTCTGACAGAATTTGCGGGAGAAATTTTCCCGGAATTTCCTGCGCCCGGGCAATCTGTTCTGAGGTCGAGAAAAATTCTTCCGACTGAGAAAGCTGCCAGAGGGCCCGGATAGCATATTCTGTGCGATTGTTAATCACGGTGTAATCCTCCGAGTTTAAATTTCGACGATCTGAAGAACGACAGCCGTGCTGACAGCCACCAGCTATCACCGGGCTTACCGTCTCTGTTTTCGTCGTAGCGTAATGACACCTTCTTACTAAAAGCAATTATCATAAGTTATCAGTATAGGGTAAAACGACTCACAAGTAAAGAAGTTTTTTCTCAATTATACCATTAATCCTCTTTTTGATTCTCGTCAATAATAAAATAACGACGGCTAAATACACCGATTCGCTCATATGGTACGCTGGCGAGACCGCCGTTGATAGCACTTGACAAACGCCTGCGGATTGCTATTTTAACGGACCACCGGAGCCTGTTGTTCCGGTACACTGGTTATGAAACTGTTCTGTGGATTGGGTAATCCCGGCGACAGCTACCGGGGCACGCGCCATAATATCGGCTTCGAGGTCATTGACCGTCTCGATGTGGCCGGCGCTGCGGAAGTAACCGGTGCTACCTATCGGGGGTGGCGAATAGGCGCTGATGACCGGGAAATCCTGGTCATAAAACCGGCGACGTTCGTCAACCGGTCGGGGCTGGCGGTTATTGAAGCCGCCACTGCGATCGACGCGGCGCCGGAGGAGATCTTTGTCATTACCGATGATTATCATTTGCCCCTGGGTGCCCTGCGGATCCGGAAAACGGGAACCGCCGGGGGGCACAACGGGTTGCAATCGATAATCGATGTTCTCGGCACCGCCGATTTTCCCCGCTTGCGTCTTGGTATCGGGCCATTGCCTGACCGGGCCGAGGCGGATAGGTCGAGAATTCCTGAATTTGTTCTGGGCCGTTTTGAGCCGGAAGAAGAGGAAATAATCGACCGTATGTGTGATCGGGCAGTTGAGGCGATCGGTGAGATAATAAACAATCGCCTGGAAATGGCGATAAGTAGGTATAATACAACTAACCCTGCTTCCGATGAATAATTCGCGGAAGCCGTACGAGTCCAAAGGGAGGAATGTGCATGCCGCTGTACGACTGCACCATCATTCTCAATCCCCAGCATGAAGAGTCCGAACTCGATGCGAAAATTTCGCATATTCGATCGATGATTGAAGCCCTGGGCGGGAACATTAAAAACGAAAACCGGATGGGTGTCCGGCGCCTGGCCTATGAAGTCAAAAAACTGACTCAGGGGCTGTATGTTTCACTGGTTTTCGAGGCCTCGCCTGCCATGGTCAAAGAGATGGAACGGCAGTTCCGTTTCGATGACATGGTCCTGCGATATTTGACCTGTCTCTATGGTGAAGATACCGGCGCCGCCGAGCGGGAACGCCGTCGCGAAGCCCGTGAAGCCCGCGAAACGCGGGATGACGACGATCGGAGTAACCGCAGGGCCAGAGCGGCCCGTGAAATGGGCGCCGAGGGTGAAAAAGCCGATCGCACGCCGACCGAGGAAATCACTACCAGAGCTGCCGATAGCGAATCATCCACAGAGGACTAATCTGACGCGTATGGACCCCGGCCGATGACTGCCCTCATCGGAATCGTCTGTTGTACGCGCCATGTATGGGGATACAATCATGGCTTTTGAGAAGAAACGAAAACGGCATTGTCGCTTTTGCGAGAACACTGTCACCTGGATAGATTATCGTGATGAACGGCTCCTGCGCCGTTTTGTTACCGAGCGCGGCAAGATCATCCCGCGCCGTATTACCGGTACCTGCGCTATGCATCAGCGGATGCTGACCACGGCGATCAAGCGGGCCCGGCATATTGCGATTTTGCCATTTGTCGCGGAAACTTTCAAGTAGGCGGGGCTGCGGCCGTGAAATCACGAGCCGTCATACTCCCGGCCTATCTGGTCGTGGCTATCAGCATGCCGTTATGGTTGCGGATTCCGGTCCTCAGCTTCCTGATGGAATTCGTTCTCTGCGGCCTGGTGGTGGTTATGCTGGTGGAGGCCAAATACGCGCTGGCCGCAGTCGGCGCTGGAGCCGCGCTGCTGTTGGGTGTGTTGCCGCTGTTTCAACCAATCCCGGCGGCATTTTTCGTACCCTGGTGGCTGAAATCGTTTTTTCCGGCGGCGCTTCTGGGGCTGGGTATTCAGCGCGGCCTGCAGGCCGGACGATCATTTATACTGGCTTCGGCCGGCGCAGCGCTGTGTATGCTGCTGATTTATTTTCAAACCGGCGGGCTGATGGCCGAACTGTTTGGCGCCATGGGCGACTGGATGTCGAGTTTTGCCACAACCTCGGCGGTCAGCGCCGGGTACAACCAGGAAAGAATTGTGGCTATCCAGGATTCGATCGCCAGTTTCACAGACCTGATGATTCGGCTCTTGCCGGGTATGATGATTTTATCGCTGATCGGCGAGTTATTTGTCGTCGTCGTCATCATCGAGGCGATATATACCCGTCTCGACAGCTACTTCCCCGGTTTCGGGCCGTTCATCTATTGGAAAATGCCGGAGCAGGTGTTATATTTGCTGGGCCTGGTTGTCCTGGCGCGGCTGCTGGCCGGCAGTGATATCAAGATGGTCGCCGACAATCTCCTGTTGATTCTGTCGGTGTTTTACATGGTCACCGGTTTGGCATTTATGGAGCATTTATTGCGCCGTCTGCAACTACCGGTACTGATTAAGATCGTATTTTATATAGGGTTGTTTCTCATGCAGGTGCCCGGTTTCGTCCTGGCCGCGATCGTCGGATTGTTCGACAGCTTTTTCGACTTCCGTAAGATCAAGGCGCGAACTTTGGGCTGACTGCCGGTGAGGAAAGGACAATAAGCGATGAAAGTGATTCTGACGCAGGATATTGAAAATCTGGGTGCGGCCGGCGATACGGTTGAGGTTAAATCCGGCTATGGTCGCAATTACCTGATGCCGCGCAACCTGGCGATCCCGGCGACCAGGGGAAACACCAACGCGGTCGCACATCTCAAGACGCAAAACGAAATTCGCGCCAGGAAAAGCCGCCGGGAAGCTGAAAAAGTTCGTGATAACCTTGAAAAAATGAATTTGAGGGCCGAGCTGGTCACCGGCGAAGAAGACCGGGTCTTCGGGTCGGTTACCACCCATACGATTGCTGATTTAATCGCCGATCAGGGTGTAAAGGTCGACCGCCGCAAAATCGAACTGGAAGAACCGATTAAAGCCCTCGGGCTCTTTACGGTCAAGATCAAGCTCGATAAAGACGTGACCGCCAGCGTCAAATTGCAGGTAATCAAGAAAGAGAGTTAAATGGCTATGGTTGAAGCACGGATCGATGGTCTGGCCATGGATCTTGTCTCAAACTCGCCGGTTGTGGTGCTGGCAGCCGTTGATGAAAAGAAAGTGCTGCCGATCTGGATCGGGCACAATGAAGCCTGGGCGATTGCGATGGAAATATCGGGCCTGGGCTCCAAACGGCCGCTGACGCATGATCTGTTCAAGAATACCATCGGAGAGATGGGCGGGAGACTCGAAAAAGTCGAAATCACCGAATTAAAAGAACAGACGTTTTACGCCCTGCTGCATATTACTATAGACGGCAAAACCATCAACATCGACGCACGGCCGTCGGATTCTATTGCGCTGGCGTTAAAATCGAATTGCCCGATATTTGTCAACGAAGAACTGTTCACGCCCCAGCAGGATGACGACGACGACGATGAGGGCAGCGGCGGGGAAGGCGACAAGCCGCCGGATATGCCGCAGGCCGGACCACCGGAATCGCTGGCCGATCGACTCAAACGGATTGATCCCGAAGACTTCGGCAAGTACTCGCTTTAGGGAACGTCCTTACTCCCGGTATACCGGTGTATTCGACAGAAGCGTAAATTATGGCGACTCAATCAGAGTCGCCATTTTTGTGAGAAAATAGATGCGGTCGCAGGGGCCGGGTCAGTCGGCCACAAACAAGCAGGCCCGGATCATATAGCCTATGGTTCCAAAATACAATCGGGCGTAGGGGCCGGGATCACCCGGCCCGTTGCGAGACGGCGCAAACGCTGTCGATTGATTTTGATTTTAGAGCGGGCGGGGGGATCCACGCCTCTTGAAAAATCAGGCTTGGTCGTACTGGCGGAATTTGCCGGCCCAAAATTGCCGCCCATGAAATGTAGCCCACTACGGAGCAGCTTTGCTGCGGAGTCGTGGGTTTATTTATGCGGTCGCAGACAGAATACCACGGCTTTAGCCGGGGGAATCTATTTGATGAGCTATGTTGCCTTTGCTCTGAAAGCCACACCCTGTCGGGTGTGGTACCCCGGTACTGGATGAGCTATGTTG
>CAZGLR010000022.1:0-9948 GCA_964526635.1 uncultured Ignavibacteriales bacterium
TGGGTGGGCGCCGCACATAAAGATGAAATATTTTGCGATTCTCTATCTCGGTATCATCCGGTACCGCCGCCGACAAAGTCGCGGCGCTGGAAAAAGCCGGTATCCCCGTGGCGACATCGCCCCTTGAGTTACCCTTGCTGATGACCGAGAAACTGAAAGACACGAAAGTAACCGCTAAGAAGCAAACGGCCAGGACGGGTAAGACCGCCTCGACCGCAAAAGGTAAAAAGACGGCCGCCAAAAAGACGACCGCCAAGAAAAAATCGGATACCGAGAAGACGCCAAGACCGTCGATTCGGCCGAAAAAACGTTAGGCGATTTTCGTCACTTACCTATTAGGAGTGCATCATGTCCGAGGAGAAACCCGAGGCTAAGGCGACTACCGAAGAGAAAAAAACGCCGCCGGCACCTAAGAAACCAAAGTACCCGTTTCAGGAAGGGAAGGGGCTTCCACCTTTGAACCTGTATCTTCACTGGTGCAAGGCCTGCAATCTTTGTATTGCGTTATGCCCCCAGGAAGTCTTTGAACCTGACCGTGACGGCAAACCGATCGTGGCCAGGCCGGAAGAGTGTACGCAGTGCGCAATCTGCTGGCTGCACTGCCCGGACTTTGTCATAACCTCGAATTATAAGTAGGAGTTACGGCTATGGCCAATACAACTGTTGAAGCCCCCTCCCGGGTTCTGACGCAGGGCAACGAAGCCTGCGCCCTGGGAGCAATCTATGCCGGTTGTCGCTTCTTCGGCGGGTATCCGATTACACCGTCGACCGAAGTCGCTGAACTCATGTCGCGGCTTCTGCCGCAGCATGGCGGCCGGTTCATTCAAATGGAAGATGAAATCGGGTCCATTGCGGCGGTCATCGGCGCCTCCGTTGCCGGCGCCAAATCCATGACGGCCACCAGCGGCCCCGGTTATTCACTCATGGTCGAGAATATCGGCTATGCCTATATGGCTGAAGTGCCCTGCGTTATCGTCAATGTACAGCGCGGCGGGCCATCAACCGGCTTGCCGACCAAAATCGGCCAGGCCGACACCATGCAGGCCAAATGGGGGCCCCATGGCGACTACACCGCTATTGCGGTGGCGCCGGCTTCGGTCCGCGAATGCTTTGAGCAAACAGTCAAAGCCTTCAACTATGCCGAACGATTCCGTACGCCGGTGACTGTTCTCTCCGATGAAGTCCTCGGACATATGCGGGAAATGATGTCGCCGCCTCTGGAAGGCGAATTGGCAGTCTTCAACCGGGAAAAACCGGATGTGCCGCCGGAGTGGTACCATCATTTCGAAATTACGCCCAGTCTGGTGTCACCCATGGCCAGCTTCGGTGATGGTTACCGTTTCCATATGACCGGACTGACCCACGATCAGGATGGGTTCCCGACTGCGAACATCGATGAAATCCGCCGCAAACTCGATAAACTCCGCAATAAGATCATGCGTTTTTCCGATGAACTTATCCAGATAGAAACCGAGATGACCGATGACGCCAGCATCGTGGTGATCGCCTATGGCACCGCCGCACGCGCGTCGCAGCAGGCGGTTCATATGGCCCGCAAGAATCGCATTCACGCCGGTTTGATCCGCCCGATTACAATCTGGCCGATGGCTGAGGAGACGATTAGGGAACACCTCAAACATGCCAAGACAGCACTGGTGGTCGAATTGAACATGGGCCAGCTGGTGCATGAGATCGAACGGATTGCACCGCGAAGCTGCAAAGTGGAAAGCCTGAACCGTTACGACGGCGAAGTGCTTAACCCCGTGGAAATTTATAAAAGAATCAGGGAGGTGAAGCGATGAGCACGGAAACCAAGCAGCAACAGACCTCCGATGTCACCCATCACTATCTGCGCGCCAAAAAGAAATTTCCGAATGTCTGGTGCCCCGGATGCGGTATCGGCATCGTGATGGGTTCAATCATCCGCGCCGTTGATCATCTCGGACTGAAAAAAGATGATGTCGCCCTGATCTCCGGTATCGGTTGCAGCAGCCGCCTGCCGGTGTATCTGGATTTCAATACGCTGCACACCACCCATGGCCGCGCGATTGCCTTTGCCACCGGTGTCAAACTGGCCAAACCTAAGTTGAATGTGATCGTGGTTACCGGTGACGGCGACGGTCTGGCGATTGGCGGTAACCATTTCATCCACGCCTGCCGCCGCAACATCAACCTGACGGTCATCCTGATCAATAATCAGATTTACGGCATGACCGGCGGGCAGTGTAGTCCGGCGACGCCATCGCATTCCTTTGCCACGACCGCGCCGTATGGCAATGTCGAGAAGAATTTCGATGCCACACAACTGGCCAAAGCGGCCGGCGCCTCGTACGTTGCGCGCAGCACGGTGTACCATGTGCAGCAAATGGATAAACTGATTATCAGCGGAATTGCGAAGAAAGGCTTTTCGCTGATCGAGGCGGTCTCCAATTGTCATACCTATTATGGGCGTCTTAACAAATCGGGCGATTCCGTCGCCATGATCAACTGGATGAAGGAACACGCGATTTCAGCCAAAATAGCTAAGAACCTGCCTCCCGAAAAACTCGAGGGCAAGTTCCTGACCGGTCTGCTCTGGGATGTGGATCATACGGAGTATGTCGAGGAATACCAGAAGATAATAGATAAATTCCAACCCAAACAGGAAGACTAAACCATGACCACCTCGACAAAAAACAAATCGAACACAAGCGCCAGAAATCACAAAGAGAGCGCTGACGATCGGTATGAGATCCGGTTTTCCGGCGCCGGTGGTCACGGAGTGATTCTGGCGGCCGTCCTGATGGCGCGTGCCACCGGGCAGGACCCGAAAATCAACGTTGTCCAGACGCAGAGTTACGGGCCGGAAGCCCGCGGGGGCGCCAGCCGCGCCGACGTTGTCATCGCCAAGGGAAATATCTACTATCCCAAGACGATGAAATTGGATCTGCTTTTGGCGTTTACTCAGGAAGCCTGCGACAAATACTATGGCGATCTGAAACCGGATGGCCTGCTGGTGGTCGATGCCACTATGGTCACGAAAATCCCGGTGAAAAACAGCTTTGCGTTTCCACTTATCAGGACCGCCCGTGAACAGGTTGGGCATCCGATGGTGGCCAACGTGATTGCCCTGGGCGCCATTGCCGAACTTACCAAACTGGCACCGCTTGACGATTTCCGCAAGGTCGTCAGGGAATTCGCCCCCAAGGGCACCGAAGAGAAAAACCTCATGGCACTGGAACTTGGATTCGAACTGGCCAAAAAGGCTAAAGGCTAACGGAGAGGAAGACCAACACTGTGGAACAGACACTGCTTTTAATAAAGCCCGATGCGACCGAACGCAATCTGATTGGACATGTTATCAGCCGACTCGAGAAAGCCCGTTTTGCCATCAAGGGACTGAGAATGACCCGGCTGTCCAAAGATGAAGCTGGTCGTTTTTATGCCGTCCATACCGACAAACCGTTCTACGAAGAACTCTGCGACTATATGTCGTCGGGTCCCATCGTGGCGGTTTTACTGGAAAAGGAAAACGCTATCTCGGATCTTCGTGATCTGATCGGCGCCACCGATCCGAAAGAGGCGGCCTGTGGGACGCTGCGCTGGGAAATTGCTGTTGACAAAGGCAGCAATTCAGTGCATGCATCCGACTCCGCCGAATCGGCCCGAATTGAAATTCCCTTCTTTTTTGGATAGGTGATATGCCGACCGTTGCTTTTGGCGACAATTTTCTCTCTTTCGACCTCGATCCCGGGGACTCGCTCACCGAGCGTGAACCGGGGGATAGCGGCCTGATTTGGAACACCCGGCGATTTGCAGAGATCCTGGCGGCGTCACGCTTTGAATCTATGATCGGTGGCCAAAAGCCGCTTGTGATAGTCAACGACGCTTTCCGGCCGACCCCGACCGGCGCTGTCCTGGCGCAGATAAAGAATCTCTATCCCGACTTCGCGGCTGACTTCATCATCGCCTGCGGAAATCATCCGGCCCCGAATCAGGACGATATGGCCACTATTTTCAAGGGATTCGCTGTCCCCGAAAGCAGCAAGGTATTCGTTCACGATTCCCGCAATATCGAATCAATGACTGAAATCGGAAAAAATGATGATTTTCCGGTTTATATCAACAGCGCGGTATTTGATTATCACGCCCTGATCGTCATTGGTTCGGTCGAGCCGCACTATTTCGCCGGTTTCACCGGCGGACGCAAATCGATCGTTCCGGGCCTGTGCGATATCGATACCACGCGACGAAACCATGCGCTGGCAGTATCGACCGAAGCGAGACCATTGCGGCTGACCGGAAATCCGGTTGCCGAGCATCTTGCGCGGCTTTTATCGCAGATTGAGCTTCCTCCCATTTTTTCGTTTCAAATTGTGGCCGGCCGCGATCGTCAGGTGCTCGATTGTTTTGTCGGGGATATGACCTCATCATTCGAACAGGCAGTTGATCTGGCAACACAGGTCTACGGCTTCAAACCGGAGCATCAGTATGATCTTGTCGTCGCCGAAATGACCGCGCCGCTGGATCGCAACCTGTATCAAATGCAAAAGGGAATCGAAAATTGTGCCGCGGCGGTCAAAAACGACGGCACCCTGCTGGTTATTTCACCCTGCAACGAGGGAATCGGCAACGATGAGTTTTTTCAACTGGCGGGACGGCTCCACAACGAGGAAATGGTTGTATCGTACGCCGACATGGACAACCCGCCCCTGGGTATCCATAAACTGTCCCGCGTGGTCCGCCTGCAGGACCGTATTAGCGTCAAGGCAATAACCAAAATCAAACATGAAATTCTGGAACAGGTGTTTATCGAACCGGCAGTCGCTATCGATTCCGAAATTCAGAAACTGAAATCGGACGAACGTCGACAGATCGATATCCTGCTGGTTCGAGATGCCGGTTTATTGGCAGTTACATCGGATTGATATATACAAACGAATCGGAGGCAAGGTATGAACAAGAAAATCGCAGTAATCGGAGCCGGAAATGTGGGCGCCAGTTGTGCCC
The DNA here is from genome assembly GCA_964526635.1 of uncultured Ignavibacteriales bacterium. Classification (GTDB taxonomy): domain Bacteria; phylum Zixibacteria; class MSB-5A5; order GN15; family JAAZOE01; genus CAZGLR01. The sequence continues at coordinate 4,990 of CAZGLR010000022.1, forward strand.
AGTATCTGGCCGAAGCTAATCTGGCTGATATCGTCATGGTTGATATCGTCGAAGGACTGCCGCAGGGGAAGGCACTTGACCTGACCCAGGCCGGTCCTGTTCGGGGATACAATTGCAACGTGAGCGGCAGCAACGATTTCGCCGATATCGCCGGCGCCGACGTCGTCGTCATGACCGCCGGTCTGGCCCGCAAGCCCGGGATGACGCGAGAAGATCTACTCAACAAAAACGCCGATATCATTGGCGGCGTGGCCGATGAAGTCAAGAAAAACGCGCCCGATGCATTCTTCATCATGGTCTCGAACCCACTGGATATCATGACGTATCACGCCTTTAAGAAAACCGGATTCCCGAAAAACCGTGTTTTCGGACAGGCTGGCGTACTTGATTCCATCCGCTTTCGCACGTTTATCGCGATGGAACTTGGCGTCGCTCCGACCGATACGCAGGCAATGGTCCTCGGCGGCCATGGTGATACCATGGTTCCGCTGCCGCGCTACACCACCGTGGCCGGTATTCCCATCAGTGAACTGATCCCGAAAGACCGCATCGATGCGATCTCAGACCGCACCCGCAACGGCGGCGGCGAAATCGTCAAGCTGCTCAAAACCGGTTCAGCCTACTATGCGCCGGCGGCATCGACCGTCGACATGGTCCGGGCCGTCCTGTGCGACGAAAAGAAAGTACTGCCCGCCTCGGCCTATCTCGAGGGCGAATACGGCATCAAGGACCTCTACATCGGCGTCCCGGTCGTGCTTGGCGCCAATGGCGTCGAGCGGATCATCGAACTCAAGCTCAACGACGAAGAACTCGGTATGCTGAAGAGTTCAGCCGAAACCTATAAAGAATTTCTGCAGATCATCGGATATTAATCTAAGGAGAGACAATGGCACCTCGATTTAAGAAGATTGAAATTCCGAAAGACGGACAGCGCATAACGATTAAAAACAAAAAGCTGTCGATCCCCAATAATCCGATCATTCCGGTGATCGAAGGCGATGGTATCGGTCGCGATATCATGAAAGCCACACGCCGTGTGCTCGATGCCGCCGTCGAAAAGGCCTACAAAGGCAAAAAGCAAATCGCCTGGATGGATGTTTATGCCGGCGAAAACGCTTACAAGATCTATAGAGAATGGATCCCGCAGGAAACCTTCGATGCTATCAAGTACTACTATGTGGCCCTCAAGGGTCCGCTGACCACCCCGGTCGGCGGGGGATTCCGCTCGCTCAACGTGACGCTGCGCCAGGTGTTGGATCTCTATGCCTGCGTCCGTCCGGTCCGCTATTTTCAGGGTGTACCGTCACCGGTCAAAACCCCGGAAAAAATGGACGTTATCATTTTCCGCGAAAATACCGAGGATGTCTATGCCGGTATCGAATGGAAAAAAGGCACCAGGGATGCCCGCAAAGTCATCACCTGGATAAACAAGAACATGAAACGCAACATCCGGATGGATTCGGGAATCGGTATCAAACCAATATCGGTTACCGGCACCAACCGTCTGGTGAAAAAAGCAATCGAATACGCCATCGCACGCAAGCGTAACTCGGTTACCCTGGTCCACAAGGGCAACATTATGAAATTCACCGAGGGTGCGTTCCGTGACTGGGGTTACAAACTGGCCGCGCGGCAGTTCCCGAAACACACTATCACCGAAGATGAGCTCTGGGATAAATACAAAGGCAAACAGCCTAAAAGTAAAATCGTCATCAAGGATCGTATTGCCGACTCGATGTTCCAGCAGATTCTGACTCGCACCGATGAATACGAAGTCCTGGCCATGCCGAACCTCAATGGCGACTATCTTTCCGATGCCGCCGCAGCGCAGGTCGGCGGGCTGGGCATGGCTCCCGGAGCCAACCTGGGTGATTATATCGGTCTCTTTGAGGCGACCCACGGCACCGCGCCGAAGTACGCCGACAAGGATATGGTCAACCCGGGATCGCTGATTCTCTCGGGCGTGATGATGCTCGAATACCTGGGATGGGATAAGGCTGCCACGATGGTGATCAAGGCGATCGAGACGACGATCAAGAAGAAGACCGTCACCTACGATCTTCATCGCCAGATGACAGGCGCCAAGAAGCTCTCGACTTCGCAGTATGCGACGGCCATCATCAACAACATGAAATAGCACTCCCGGCAACGTCGTTGCCAAATTACATAAAAAAAGCCCCTGGTAACCGGGGGCTTTTTCGTGCGTCATTTATATAAGCAAGTAATTACTTCTTGACTGCTTCACCCTCCTGCTTCTTTTCTTCACTTTCATCGACCATGGGCAGACCCAGCATATAGCGATGCATCGCACGGGCGGCAACTTTGCCCGCACCCGCCGCCAGAATAACCGTTGCCCCACCGGTGACAATATCACCGCCGGCAAAGACGCCCTCGCGCGAGGACAGCATCGTCTTCTCATCGACTTCGATGTTGCCCCAGCGATTGGTCTTGAGCCCCGGTGTGGTCTGTGGAATAAGCGGATTGGACGAGTTACCCACGGCGACGACAACCGTATCGACCGGAATCAAAAACTCCGAGCCTTCGATCGGTACAGGGCGGCGCCGGCCGGAACTGTCGGGTTCACCCAGTTCCATCTTGACACACTCCATATGCGTCAACCAGCCGTCATCATCGCCGATAAACCGGGTCGGGTTGGTCAACAACATGATCTCCACGCCCTCCTGCTCGGCGTGATGAATCTCTTCAGTACGCGCCGGCATTTCCTTGCGACTGCGGCGATAGACAATCATCGCACGTTCGGCGCCGAGCCGCAGCGCGGTGCGGACACTATCCATGGCGGTATTACCACCACCCAGTACAGCCACCCGTTTGCCCGAAGCGATTGGCGTGTCATAGTTTGGGAAATCATAGCCCTTCATTAAATTGGCCCGGGTCAAAAATTCGTTAGCGGCATAGACGCCCTTGAGATTTTCCCCCGGCAGACGCAGGAAGTTGGGGAGACCCGCACCGGTACCGATAAAGACCGAGTTGTATCCCGCTTCGAAGAGCTCGTCGATTGTTTCGATTTTGCCGACCACATAGCTGGTTACGATTTCAACACCGAGCTTTTGCAGGTAATCAACTTCTGAAGTGACGATATCTTTTGGCAGACGAAATTCCGGGATACCATAGACCAGCACTCCGCCCGGCTTATGCAGCGCTTCGAATATCGTCACGGTATGACCAAGCAACGCCAGATCGGCGGCCACAGTCAACCCGGCCGGCCCGGATCCGATAACCGCGACTTTCTTGCCGGTCGGGGGAGCACATTCGGGAATCTCAACTTCGTCGTGTTCGCGTTCCCAGTCGGCGACAAAGCGCTCGAGGTTGCCGACCGCAACCGACTGGAATTTCTTGGTCAGGACACATACCTGCTCACACTGCTCATCCTGCGGGCAGACCCGACCGCAGATGGCGGGCAGGGCATTGGTTTTCTTGATTGTTTTGGCGGCCTCGGAAAACTCGCCTTCGGCCACCTGGGCGATGAATTTCGGAATATCGACTTCGACCGGGCACCCATTCATGCATTTCGGCTTGGGACAGGCGAGGCAGCGCTGCGCCTCGAGCATTGCCAGTTCCGGTGTCAGCCCAAACGGCACTTCCTTGAAATTCTTGTTTCGGACATTGGGATCCTGCTCCGGCATCTGCTGCCGCGGAATCTTCATCCGTTCTTTATTGGTCAGTTTTTTCTTGTCGTTGTCACCCACGGTTTGCTCCTTTTATCTGGCGCAAAGCTATTCAGATGCCGCTTCATGGCGCGCGCACTGATGATGTTCCTGCCGGGATTCTAAATAACGTTCATAGGCCTGTTTTTCCATAGTGTGGTACATTTTAAGACGGCTTGTCATTTCATCGAAATCGACCTGATGGGCATCGAAATCGGGACCGTCGACACAGGCGAATTTGGTTTTGCCGCCGACTGTCACGCGGCAGGCGCCGCACATTCCGGTGCCATCGACCATGATCGGATTCAGACTGACCCAGGTCTTGATACCGGAATCGCGGGTCGTGTTAGCGATCGCCTTCATCATCGGAACCGGACCGATCGCCATGATGAAATCAATACGGTTACCGTCTTTCATCAACTGCTCGAGTACCGTCGTGACGAAACCATGGGTTCCGAATGAGCCGTCATCGGTGGCAATATGGAGTTTATGCGAGGCCTCGGTAAGTTCTTCCTGATAGATCAACAAATCTTTGGTGCGGGCGCCGATGATGCATTCCACTTGATTGCCTGCGTCTTTCAGCGCCTGTGCGATGGGATAAATGGGGGGGATACCGACGCCGCCGCCAATACACACGCAGCGGCCGAATTTTTCCACGTGCGATGGCACCCCCAGCGGACCCACGACATCCTGAAAACTGTCTCCGGTCTCCATGGCATTCATTGCCGCCGAAGTTTTACCGACTTCCTGAATAACACAGGTGAGAATACCGTTTTCCTTATCGAGACCCCCGATTGACATCGGAACCCGCTCACCGGTCTCGTCCTTTCGCAGAATGACAAACTGGCCGGCTACGGCTTTGGCCACGACCTTGGGCGCAGCGATGCGGAATCGATGAATCTTGGGGCACAATTCTACTTTTTCCAGAATCTTAAACACAGCGCCTCCCACTGGGTCGGCGAACCGACCAGTCTTTACCTCTCTCTATGATGTCGGTGCAGACATCACCGTTATTTTTTCTGCTTTTTCTTGCCGCCGAGTATCGCCAGTGTCTCGCGGGCGATAACCAGTTCTTCATTGGTCGGAACGACCAGTATCGATACCGGCGAATCATCTTTGGATATGATCTCGATTCCGCCGGAATGATTCTTGTTTTTATCACTATCAAGCAATATCCCGAAACATTCCAGGTCCGTCACCGCCCGGCGTCGTACTTCCGCAGCATTCTCACCGACGCCGCCGGTAAAGACGATAACATTCAATCCGCCCATGGCCGCCATATACGCCCCGATGT
>CAZGLR010000022.1:9958-34201 GCA_964526635.1 uncultured Ignavibacteriales bacterium
TATTTCTTGATCCGATAGGTAAATACTTCCAGCGCCAGACGGGCAGTGGGGTGGCCTTCTTCGGTAGCCTTTAAAATTTCACGGACATCAGGGGAGAGGCCGGAAATGCCATACAGTCCGGAATGTTTATTCAAGAGGGTATTCGCTTCATGCAGGGTTAGTTCTTCACGAGCCATGATATGCAAAATAATCGCAGGATCACAATCACCCGAACGAGTACCCATCAGCAAGCCCTCGAGCGGTGTGAAACCCATCGAGGTGTCCACCGAGACACCGTTGCTCACCGCGGCCATCGAGGCGCCATTGCCCAGGTGCGCACTGATCATCTTCAATTCTTCGATCGGCTTGCCCAGCGCTTCGGCCGCCTTCGCAGTGACAAAATTATGCGACGGTCCATGGAAGCCATAACGTCGAATCGCGTACTTTTTGTACAGCAGGTACGGAATACCATAGATGTATGCAAACGGCGGCATCCTGTGATGAAAGGCCGTATCGAACACCGCCACATGCGGGACAGTGTTCAACGTGGCCGACGCAGCATTGATGCCGCGAATATTATGCGGATTATGCAGGGGTGCCAGCGAAATCAGATCGCGAATTTCGCTCTTGATCTCCTGGGTGACTTCGACCGATTCGGTAAACCGTTCGCCGCCGTGTACGACACGGTGCCCGACCGCGTGGATTTCACTCTTGTCGGATATGACACCATGCTTGGGCGACAGAAGAATATTAATGACGGCATCAATCGCCTGAATATGATCCAGGATTTCCTGAGAGACCATAGTTTGCTGACGGTCATGCGGCTTATGGGTGAGTACCGAGGCCGACATCCCGATCCGTTCCACCGAACCGCGCGCCAGCGCCAGTTCCTTATCCATGTCGATCAACTGATATTTGACCGAGGATGATCCGCAGTTGAGTACGAGAATGTTCACGGCATCACCCCCTCTCTGGTCCGGGGTGTATCCTCAGTGATGCGATTGCCGTCTTTGTCATACTTGAAGAAGCCCTCGCCGGTTTTCACGCCAAGATGCCCGGCGCGAACCAGCTTGCGCAGCAGGGGACAGGGATTGTATTTATGCTCGGACAATTCGGACAACAGGTTCTCCATCCATGACATGACTTCATCCAGTCCCATCATATCGGCCATTGCCAGCGGTCCGACATTGAATCCGAAGCCAAGACGCATGGCCTCGTCGATATCCTCAGCGGTCGAGGTCCCTTCCATGAGAACATGCATCGCTTCATTCAACAGCGGTACAATCAAACGAGTGGTGACATAGCCGGGATATTCGTTGACCAGAATCGGTTTCTTGTTGATCAACTCGGCGAATTCTCGGATGCGCTGATACGTCTTTTCGGAAGTCTTCAGGCCGCGGACAACTTCGACAATCTGCGAACGGTTTATCGGGTTCAGAAAATGCATCCCGATGACCTTGTCCGGGCGGCTCGTTTCGGCCGCGATCTCAGATATCGACAGGGTGGAGGTATTGGTCACCAGCACCGTCTCGTGCGGGCAATACTTATTGAGATCCTTGAACAACTCCCGTTTGAGCGACAACCGGTCCGGTATTGCCTCAATGACCATCTCGGCATCGGCTACAATCGTGATATCACCGCTGGGGTTGATCCGGGCCATGATCGCCTTTTTATCTGACTTGGTCATACCCCATCGAGTGATCTCGCGATCCATGTTTTCAGAAATATGCTTGATGCCCTTTTCGGCGAGCTTGGTGGTCTTATCTATCAGATACACTTCAGTGCCGGTAGATGCAACCGTTTCGGCTATGCCCGTACCCATCACGCCGGCACCGACTATATACACATTATGGATTGCCACAACTGTTTCCTTTACTTGCGGTGCATGTGAAAAATGTAACAACCGCCTGGTAATTTGCTCATCAAATATATTGATTTATAGCAATCAGGCAAGCGGTTTCTGCCCTATTATCGAGGTCAAAGCTCCCCTTTCTTTTATGCCGTATATCGACCGTTTCTGCATCTAATTTGCTACGATCTGCGATAGTGATTATAGTGGTAAAAGAGGTCGGGAAAATTAAATATTCGGCTTGCTATGGCCGGATACATCAACGATTCCATATTAGAAGTAGCCGGAAATATACCTGACAGATATATACATCATCAATATCGCCAGAATCACCTTAATAACCCGCTCCGGCAGATACCGCTGCAATCTGGCCCCAAGATAGATACCCATCAGTCCGCCGATTCCAAACAAAAACCCCAGACCCCAGTCCGGCGAGGCCGCTTCACTGATTTGAGCAATATCCAGTACCCAGAAGGAAATTACTCCCAATAGCGACCCGACCAGTGTCGACAAAAGCGTTGCCCCGGCTGTCGTATGAATCGGCAGGCGATACAACGCCACCAGAATCGGCGCCAGAAGCGCCCCGCCGCCAATACCATACGCCCCGCCAATTATGCCGACGACAACCGACATCAGAATCAACGGAATCATCGGGACCTGATGCCGCTGCCCTGAATAGCTGTATTCGAGTTTTCCGAATATGGCCGATGAAATAACAGTAACCGAATGCCGCGCATTGGCCTGCGCCGCCGCCTGGAATCGCCTGTGACGTAGCGACAACACAACCCGGAGAGCCATATAGCCAAGCACGCAGCCGACAAATAGCTTGAACAGGCCGGGATCGGGGAGGAGGGTAATACGAATGACACTGCCAATAATCATCCCCGGTACTGACCCGATAATCATCGCCACCGCCAAAGCCCAGATCAGGCGACCCTCTTTCCAGAAGCGATAGACGCCACCGGGGATACCGACAACATTGAATATCAGATTAGTCGGGGTAACGCCCGGCGCGGTAAATCCAAGAATACTCATTTGAAACGGGAGCAAAAGAAAGGCGCCCGATAATCCGGCTGTTGACGCCACCAGCGACATAGCAAATCCGACAAGAATCGGCAGCCACCAGTACGTGTTAATCCCACTGACACTGAATTCGATCATTGAAAAATATCGCGCCGGGTGTCTTACTTCTCTACTTTGACTCGAACTTCTTCTATTCGATCGAGGAGTTTGTTATAGCCGTCGCTGTCCCAACTGTCCATCCCCGCCTCCTTGAGCAGCCGTTCGGCGCGCACTAAATGATCAAGAGCGCTTGTATGATGACCGTCGCGCATATCGATTTCGCCAAGGTCGCGGCAGGTCAGGCCGATAAACTCACCGTTTTCGAGCCGCTCACACCATGATAATACCGGCCGCAGCCATTGTTTGGCGCTGTCGAGATCGCCGGCGAGTAAATAGGCATGCCCCACCGCCCAGTCGGCAATCATTTTGTTTGATTCGGTTCCGAACCGCCAATGATACTCCCGTGCGTTTTTATAGGCTTCCAGAGCCTTATCATACTGCTGCTGATCTTCATAGGTGGCGCCAAGATTGTTCCACAACGGCCCCAGCCACGATGTTACTTCGCCCCGCTCGGCCTCTTTGATACCTTTTAATCCCCACTCGATTTGCTCTTCAGGAGTCCCGGTAATAGCCACCATATGGGCGGCGTCAATGGCCTGCGAATGCAGATCATGGGCAACGCAAAAATCATAAAGGTCTTTGAATACCCTCGTTGCCGCCGGATTGTCACCGTCGGTCCAGACAAAACGGCCCCGGACTCCCTCATATCGTGCCCAGCCCACCGGATTGACCCGGGTTGCAATTTCCCCGGCTTTGGCCAGCCAACTGTCAGCCGCTTCGCGATCTTTAAGCAGGAGATTAACGCGGGCCAGTTGCGAATAGATTTCGGTATTTTCGCTCTGGGTGCCGGTTCGTTCCGCTTCCTGTAATGCCTGTTGATATGCGTCACGCGCTTTGCCATAATCGCGGGTTTGAAACACACGATCAGCTTCGGCCAGTATTTTCTGCGTCTCGGTCGAGTCGGGTATGGGTGTCATGGCGGCACTCCCGGTCTTTGAATCGGCGGCTCCCTTCCCACCGGCTGCAATCAAAAGGTACAGCAGAAAACACCCGGTAACGACAGCCCTGGAACAGCAAATTCTATAATTCATGATCGTGAACTCCATGTTGAGCTGATAGCGCCCTATGATACCAAATCGACTTCGATTATGCAAATCGAAAGAAGATACATCTCTTAACCGAAAAACGGGAACGAAATCGCTTTTGCATAGCCGGATTACCGGTTTAAGAAAATGAGGTTTTTATTGACAAATGGCCCTGCTTTTTTACATATTCGCTCCATTCATAGGGTTAGAACCGCCAAGAGAGGGAACTGATGAAGACATTAACTATCGTTTTGGGCATATGCCTGCTTGTGTTAACCGCCTGTTCGGGCGGCGAGAAGGCCGAGAGTGAATCTGACAAAGAGGTGCCAAAAGACCGTCCGAAAGTCTATCTGGAAACCGATATGGGCATGATCACGCTTGAGCTCTTTCCGGAGGTTGCCCCCAATCATGTCCGGAATTTTCTGGAACTGGCCAACAAGGGCTTCTACGACGGCCTCATTTTCCATCGCGTCGTCCCGGGTTTTGTGATTCAGGGGGGATGCCCCAAAGGCGATGGCACCGGGAACGCCGGGTATACGATCCCGGCTGAGTTTTCCGATCTGAAGCATATGCCGGGGACACTGGCCATGGCTCGCAGTGCCGACCCCAATTCGGCCTCGTGTCAGTTTTATATCTGCCTGGCGCAATTGCCATCACTCGATGGTAACTATACCATATTCGGCCAGACCATCGACGGCATGGATGTCGTTCAGGCGATCGGCAAGGTCGAGACCGAAAAGCAAAAACCACTTGAAGATGTTCATATTGTCCTGGTTTGGGAAGAGGGCAAAGAACGTCAGCCTGCCGAGACCGATCCCGCAGGCCAAACCGAGGGACAGTGATCCGTCCTCGGTCATCTAAATTATCGGAACTTACGCCCAATACGGTCGTTAAACTTAACGTGAATAGTCTCCCCGATGCTGACGATACTATAGGCGAAGACTTTGGGGGAACGGTTTAGCGACCGTTTTTATTTTCTAATCCGATTTGACAGGAAACTGTTGTGACATTTGTATTGTCGTTCATTTTTGTGCTGGGTGTCCTGATTTTCTTTCATGAACTCGGGCACTTTCTTGTGGCCAAATGGTCTGGTATCAAGGTTGAAAAATTCTCACTGGGTTTCCCGCCGTTTATCTTCAAAAAACGCAAAGGGGAAACAGAATATTGTATCGGAGTTATTCCGCTCGGCGGTTTTGTCAAAATGGCCGGGGAGAATCCCGATGAAGAGGCCAGTGGCGAGCCCTATGAGTTCATGTCGAAACCCGTTTCGGTACGAGCTGCCGTTATTCTGGCCGGACCGGTAGCCAATTTTATTCTGGCCTGGGTAATTCTCTGGGGATTGTTCTTTGTCAAGGGCCAGATGGTGGTCGATGATGATCAGGCGATCGTCGGCATCGTCTCCGAAGACAGCCCGGCTGCGCAAACCGGCCTGCAGGAAGGCGATATTATTACCGCCGTCAATGGCTACGAAATAACCTCGGTTGCCGCTGATCAAACCTTCGCCGATGGCCGCACGGCACCACGCGATATGACTGCATTTGAGGTAATGGCCACGTTGATTTCTGAAAAAATCGAGGAAGAAATCACCCTGCAATGGCAGCGCGACGGCCAGATCATGTCGGCTGCAGCCACGACCATGGCCGATGAAGTGTACAATGCCGAAAGCGAGAAAGTCGCAGTCGGCAAAATAGGCGTTGGACAACAGGTCGGGTACGAACGCATGGGCTTTTTCTCGGCTCTCGGGAAGGGATTATCGGAGTCAGTTCGATTTGTCACGATGGTGGGCGGCTTTGTGGTTGACTTGATCACACAAAAAGTGTCTCCGAAGATGATCGGCGGACCGGTCTTTATTGCCCAGATGGCGGGCCAGACCGCTCAGGCCGGGTTCTCATCACTTCTGGTCTTCATGGCCCTGCTGTCGGTCAATCTGGCCGTCCTGAATATCCTGCCGATTCCCGTGCTCGATGGCGGCCATCTGGTCTTTCTGGGAATCGAGGCAATCAAGGGCTCCCCGCTTTCCATAAATCAGCGGATGATTGCCCAACAGATCGGACTGGTCTTTTTGCTGGTTGTGATTGTGCTGGTAACCTACAATGACATCATGAGATTTATTTCCGGATAGGATCGTCGGCATGGGCAAAAAGTCGCCGGATAAGAAAAATAAACAACACAAGCAAAACCCGCCCAAAAAGGGCCATGTGTACCGCGAAACAACCGGTTATATCAAAGCCCTTTTCTGGGCCCTGATAATTGCGTTTCTGGTTAAATCCTCGATTGCCGAACCCTACCGCATTCCCTCATCGTCGATGGAAGATACCCTGTTGATCGGGGATTTTATTATCTCCAACAAAATGATCTATGGCTCCAAAATCCCCTTTACCGGAATCCGGCTGCCGGCCATACGGCACCCCCAACAGGGCGATGTTATCACTTTCAAATTTCCGCTGGATCGCCGGACCGACTATGTCAAACGCTGCGTGGCGGTCGAGGGCCAAAAAGTCGAAGTCATCGACAAAGTCCTGTATGTCGATGGTGAGCCATATCCTGATCCTGAATATGCCAAATACGAGGATTCCACAGCCATTGCCCGGGGAAACCACGCTGTCCGTGATAATTTCGGCCCCAGAATTATCCCCCGGGGCTATGTCTTCGCCATGGGCGATAACCGCGATCGCAGCTATGATTCCCGCTTCTGGGGACCATTGCCAATTGAGTTGATCGAGGGAAAAGTCGAGATAATTCAGTGGTCAATTGCCCCCGACACTACCGCGCCGCAAATCGACATGACCAATATGGCCTCGATACCGAGTGCCGTCGTCCATACCGCCTGGAACTTTTTCGGTAGTTTCAGGTGGGATCGAACATTTAAACGCGTAAGATGAAATAACCATATGTACTGCGGCATGATTACTAATTGTCTTATTTATTATCATTCGCAGCCCGCGGATTGTCATATATTCAAACATGAGTGCAGCACGCTTAACTGAGGTTCTCGGCTTGTGAGCGCACCCCATCGACATAAATCGGGCTTGATTGATTACGCCAGATCATTGCTGATCGCCCTGATCCTGGCTTTTTTGATCAAGACGTCCATCGTCGAGGCATATAAAATACCGTCATCGTCAATGGAGGATACCCTGCTGGTGGGCGATTTCATCCTTGCCAATAAATTTGTTTATGGTGCCCGGTTGCCGTTTGTCGACTGGCGTTTGCCCGCCCTGAAATCGCCGCAGCCGGGGGATGTTGTCATATTTAAGTTCCCCAAATCGCCAGACATGAACTATATCAAGCGCTGTGTTGCCACCGGGGGACAACGGGTCGAGATTGTGAACAAGGAACTCTACGTTGATGGCGAATCGGTTGACCTGCCCCAAACAGCCAAATACACTGATCCTAATTGCATGCCGTCATCGCATGGCCCGCGTGATAATATGACATTTACCGTGCCACAGGGGCACATCTTCTGTCTTGGTGACAATCGCGATGAAAGTTCCGACTCGCGCTACTGGGGTCCGGTCCCGTTGGAGCTGGTGCAGGGGGAGGCGTGGATGATTCACTGGTCATGGTCGGCGCAGGCCGAGGATCCCGCGATTGATCCGGCCGATATGGCGTCGATTCCGCGCTCGGTCGCCTACACAACAGCCCATTTTTTGCAACGAGTGCGCTGGAATCGACTGCTTTCATTCATCCGTTGAAACTTTTTCGCAAAAATTTAGTTATACAGTATGGAAGCAATTTCAGATAATGGCAAAATCTTTGCATCTCCGATATTTTTTTAGTTGCCTTAAACTTTCAAGTTCTCTATTAACTACATAGAGTTAAGTTGAGATCCGAACGGAATCGGAGGACACAATGAAGAAGCCAACGGCATCGGACATTGCCGGTCAATTGGCTGAAATCGCGGAAATCCCCATCTGCGAGGGTTGCGATGTTTTGCGCGGAGCCAACCTTTGCGCCAGGAAACATTTTGGTAAACAATCCGAAAAGCTGTTTGACGACAACCTGAGTAAAATCCTCACCACTCATGTTGATCTGGGCTGCAAGCACTGTCCGGTTGACAAATTGATGCGCAAAATTCGCAAAGATCGCTTTTCAGCAATTGCCGCGATGTTCTAAGTTACTCCAGGGGTCACCGACCTCAACAGCGATTGCACATACCGGGATGGTCTCAGCCATCCCGGTTTTTTCATGTTGACTCCTACCGCCGTATTCGATTTCATTATATGTCATGCCGCCACGTCCCGACACAATCGCCATCAGCCTCGATTCCGTCTCCCGCCGGTTTGGGCGCCGCCTGGTTTTTTCCGATATTTCACTGGAACTGAAACCGGGACAATCGCTGGCGGTGACCGGTCCCAATGGCTCGGGAAAAACCACCCTGCTGCGAATTATAGCCGGCCTGGATATGCCATCATCCGGGAAAGTCCACGTATGGCACGATAGCGTAAAGCTCGAACGCGCCTTCCAGCGGCGCCTTATTTCGTATGTCGGGCCCGAAATGACCCTCTATAACGAATTGACTGCCGCCGAAAATCTGACCTTTTTTTCGACCATGCGCGGGGCAGTAGTGAATAAGGGTGAAATCGAAGTCATCCTTGATCGATGGCAACTCGGTGGTCGCGCCGACGATTTCTACCGGGCCTATTCCTCAGGGATGAAACAGCGGCTTAAATACGCTGTCGCCGAACTGGGTCGGCCCCGGGTCTTTCTGCTCGATGAGCCTACCGCCAATCTCGACAACAGCGGCAAAGACCTTATCCGGGCCTGGATCGACCGTAAACGGTCGGAATCAATCATTATTATCGCTACCAATGAAGAGGGAGAATATCGCCTTGCCGATTCGCGAATCGACCTTGGTAGCTAAAACTCGGGCTGTTCTAAAAAAGGATCTGGCCCAGGAACTGCGTACCCGCTATGCCCTGAATGCGATTATACTCTTTGGTATTACGACCCTGACCGTTGTTTCCCTTTCAGTCAGCCAAGCCTCATTATCCGGAGATGTCCACGCCGCGCTGCTCTGGATTATCATCCTGTTTTCGGCTATGTCAGGACTGTCGCAGGTCTTTGTCAGGGAAGAGGAATCGCGCACGGCCCAGGCGCTGCGACTCTACGGCGAACCGACGCCGGTCTATCTCGGCAAGCTGGCCTTCAATCTGTTTTTACTGGTTGTACTCGATGTGATTCTGGTTCCGCTGTATCTACTCATGGCCGGCCCGGATGTTCGTTCGATTCCACTATTTCTGATTGTCCTGATTCTCGGATCGGTCGGCCTGGCCGGTGCCACCACGCTCATCGCGGCCGTTATCGCCCGGGCCAGTATCAAGGGGGCGCTTTTTGCCGCTTTGTCGTTTCCTGTCCTGCTGCCGCTTTTAATCGGCGCTGTCAATGGCACCGGCATGGCCCTGACCCAGTCGGAGGCCGCTCTTTTCACTACCGAGATTCAACTTCTCATCAGTTATGATGTTGTGATGATTACCGCCGGCATCTTACTCTTTGAATATGTCTGGGAAGAGTGATCGGGGAGTGAGCACTCTATAATGGATTAACCTTGTCGACTTTGGGAAAATGTTATATATTCGCAGCCGGTGAACAGATATGTGGTATAAAGCTCTTACATTTGTCCTGATGACCTGGGTGATTATTGCGGCGTTTATTACTCCCGCACCCCAGCAACAGATCGGTGACGCCAGCCGTATTTTCTATTTCCATGTCCCGCAGGCATGGGTAGCCGTGCTGGCCTTTGCGGTTTCGGCGGTGATGTCATTTAAATATCTTCGGTCGAGAAATCTCTCCGATGACGATGCCGCCCTGGCCGCCGCCGAACTGGGGCTGGTGTTCTGTATTCTGGCGACTGTTTCCGGATCGATTTTTGCCAAAGTCACCTGGGGGTCTTACTGGAACTGGGATCCGCGCGAAACCTCGATCTTCATATTGCTGTTGATCTATGGCGCCTATTTTGCCCTGCGGTCGGCGATCGAGGGCGATGACAAACGCGCCCGGCTGGCAGCGGTCTATGCGATTTTTGCCTTCATTACCGTGCCGTTTCTGGTCTTTGTCGTCCCCCGCATTATGCCGTCGCTGCATCCGACCGACTCAATCGTCGACGAATCCGGCAAAATCGCGATGTCGGCGACCACGTCGATGATATTCTTTCCCTCGCTGATCGCTTTCACTTTTCTCTTCTTTTGGATTTATAATCTGGGCCGACGCGCGTATCATATACGGCGTACTCGCCTGGAGGAGGGTGTTTCGTGACATCGAATTACACCGTTTTGGCGGTAACGCTGATCGTTTGGATCGCGTTGTTTGTATATATAATGATTCTGGACCGCAAGATTACGAGGCGTGACGATAGATGAAAGCAAAACTGATTATCGGCGGGATCATCATCCTGGTCTTTGTCAGCTGGGCGATGTCATCCTTCATGAAAACGACCATTCGCTATATCTCCATAAATGAAGTCCCCGAAAGCTCCGGTGTGATACAGGTGATGGGCAAGATAGACTTTGCCAGTGTCGCTTACAGCACCGACAGCACCTACCTTTCCTTTGATGTCACCGGGTTGGAAGCGCATACCACAGATGATCGCATCCGGGTCATTTATACGGGTGTTATTCCCGGCAATTTCGAACAGGCGACGTCGGTGGTCGCGCGCGGGCAATACAAGGATAATGCATTGGTTGCCAATGAGTTGTTAGTAAAGTGCCCATCCAAGTACCAGGGTCTCGAAGAGGGAGTATAGATGCTGAATATCGGAGTACTTCTCACTGTCATGGCCTTTGCGGCTATGACCACCTCGGTTATTGCCTATCTTCTGGCCGGCCGGGGTCGCGAGCAACTCGAATCGCTGGCCAAACTGGCCTATGTCTATGCGACAGTGTTTATCTCTGTCATGTCTGTGTTTCTGATGTTTCTCTTTCTGGTCGGCGACTACTCCTATAAATACGTTTTTGAATACAGTTCTTCATCGCTCCCGCTGTTTTACACAATTTCGGCCTTCTGGGGCGGTCAGCAGGGGACGTACCTGCTCTGGCTTTTGCTTTCCACGCTCATGGGCTATTACATTATCGCCCGGGGCCGGGAATTTAAAAACATCGCCATGTTCTTCCTTGGCGGTATCAACCTGTTCCTGTTGACCATGCTGCTGGTCTTGTCGCCGTTTGAAAAGCTGCCGGTGCCGCAGCCCGACGGTCTCGGACTAAATCCGCTTTTGCAGGATCCCTGGATGGTTATCCATCCACCGGTTATGTTTGTCGGCTTTGCGGCGCTGGGGCTGCCCTGCGCGATTGCCCTGGCGGCGCTGATCCGTAATAAATTTGAGAACTGGTTTACCGTCGCCCTGCCAATGATCGGCCTCAGCGCTCTGGCCCTGGGCGCGGGGAATATCATGGGCGGTTTCTGGGCCTATAAAACTCTTGGCTGGGGCGGGTATTGGGCCTGGGATCCGGTGGAAAATGCCGCCTTTGTGCCCTGGATGGTTTCTCTTGCCCTGATCCATGGCGTGTTAATTGAGCGCCACAATGGCGCCCTGAGAAAAACCAATCTTTTTTTGGCCATAATTGGATTTCTGCTGGTGGTTTACGGCACCTTCCTGACCCGCTCCGGGGTTCTGGCCGATTTTTCCGTACATAGTTTCGTCAATCTCGGCGTCAATAACTACCTGATCGGATTTATGATCGGTTTTTCAGCGTTTGCCTTGTTGCTGTTGCTTTACCGTTCCCGTGGTATTAACAGCCCGCCGGTCAATCTCACGGCGTCGTCGCAGGAATTTACGCTGGTCTTATCCATCTGGCTGTTACTCCTGATTGGCCTGATGGTTCTGGCCGGCACTTCCTGGCCGCTGATTACGACTCTCCTTGGTGCGCCCGCGGCGGTGGATACGATGGTTTACAACAAAGTCACTTTCCCGCTGGCTATCGTTATTGCCGCCCTGCTTGGTATCTCGCCGGTCCTGTACTGGCGCGGAGGACGGCTTCAGGCACCGCTTAAAGTCATCCTGCCGGCGTTTTTCGCGGCCCTGGTCGCGGTGGTTATCGCGCTCTTTCTCGGCGTTACCAAAGCCACCCACGTCTTGTATATTTTTGCTGCGGCCTTCGCCCTGTTTACCAATCTGTTTTCAATGGCCAAATACCTGCCCAATAACTGGGGGCCAATCGGCGCCCGCATTTCTCATGTCGGCTTTGCGCTTATGCTCATCGGTATCCTGGGATCGTCCGCCTATTCCACCGGTGAAAAACTGGTATTAAACAAGGGAAACCAGAAATCCGCCTATGGCCTCGATTTTGCCTATAAAGGCATGGCCGGACAACTTGAAGACCCCGAAAATGAGCTGATCGTTGAATTTGCCGACGCCAGTGGCAAAACCTACGAGGCTCGGCCACGGCTATATTTCTCTGAGCGAATGAACGGTATTATGAAGCGCCCGCATATCGAACGCTTCCTCTTTTACGATCTCTATCTGGCCCCGGAACGAATTATCGGTGATGACCGGCCACAGGGTGTACGAATCGCCAGGGGCGATACCATCCGGATAGGCGGCTATCAGGTCAATTTCCTCGAATTCGATCAGGTGCCGCATGATATGAGTTCGACCATGACCTTCGGCGCCATCCTCGAAGTGAGCTCCGATACTTACACCCGGGATACGATTGTGCCCTCGATTATCTTTAATCCCGGCCAGAGTTTCGATTATATCGACGTTCCTATCGCTCCGCCTGATGATTCCAGCATGGTTCGGCTGGAGGGGATTTACGCCGACGACGGTGCAGTCATGATTTCTGTGGCGGGCGCCACCGA
Source organism: uncultured Ignavibacteriales bacterium (assembly GCA_964526635.1). Classification (GTDB taxonomy): domain Bacteria; phylum Zixibacteria; class MSB-5A5; order GN15; family JAAZOE01; genus CAZGLR01. The sequence continues at coordinate 22,790 of CAZGLR010000022.1, forward strand.
GGGCAATACCCAGCAACTGGTTTTGGAAATTTCTCAAAAGCCCACTATGAATATCCTCTGGTCCGGTACGATTATTCTGGCCCTGGGCTTTGTCATATCCCTTCAACACCGATGGCGCCAGGCCAGACAAAACGGCGCTAAATCCGATTCAGCATAAAAATATTGCACGCCGATACGGGCCAATTCGTCCATAAAGGTGAAAAAATCCGTAACTTTTGCTTGCCCGCGACAGGAAAAGCATATATTTTTGACGTCTACGGATTCGAGAGTTTGTGGAGGAAGAGATAGATGAGAGTACTCGTATCGGCGCTGCTGATGGCATGCCTTGTTCTGATCGTCGGTTGCGACAGCAATGACGAAAACACCATCAACCCGATCGCCAAGTTTCATACCGTTCACCCGGTCATTCATGTCAAAGTAGATAATAATTTTCAGCAACTGGGCATTGACTCACTGATGCTGGTTGTCTCACCGTCTGTCGGCACTTTTGCCGGTGTTCCGATCTTCTCGGATACGAGTGTCATAGATACCATAACACTGTACCCGGGAACCGACAGCGAAACAGTTGTTATCGATACCGTCGTTGGGCGCCTGTACACCGATGACAACGGCTATATTGGTCTGCTGCCGGAAGGGACCTTTATTTCCAGTATTGATACCATTGTCAATGGCACCGATACAACAGTCGATACCACCGCGGTCGTCTTCGGCCTGACACCCGGTCAGACCTATACCCTCGAGTTCACCCGGTCCGAAATCTATACCTGGGACGATATCTTCAGGGTCGAATTCGCGACGACGATTGACTCACAATATTTGCTTGTATCCTCGGAAAGCAAAATTGTTACAAATATTCCCGATCCTGCGACGACTCCCGATACCCGTCTCGATTCCGTCGGAGTTATCGAAGATCCTGCCGACACAGTTGGCAATCAGCCCGATTCCACCTCATACGAAGTCAACTGGTTTGGCGAATGGAGCGATTCGATTTTTGTGTTGCTTTCAATCGTGGACGACAGTCTTTATGACTCCACCAATATCGACTCCGATCTCTGGAATTTCTGGAAAGTGTTCTTCGACTCTGTTTATGTCGATTCGATCTGGTATGGCTACTGGCTGGTGATCGATTCCTTCTATATCGAAGCCTCGCGCGATATATGGTGCGATGTTATCGATACCACAGTCGATACAAATTTGATTATAGAAGGCCCCGAACTGGATACTGTGTTCACGTTCGATACCGTTTTTGCCTATTCCGATTGCGACTCCAACTTCATTGCAACCGAGGGTTTCACCGGTGACAGCACCATCCGGGTCACCTATCGCGATCATATCTGGGGCAGCTTCCCCGGTGGTGATACCACCCGGACGCCGGTCGCATCCTTCGATACCATTGTGCATTCGACTCTGGTTGATACGACCAAAACTGTGACCTTTGCCGGAAGCGCGGTGACGATTACCGATATTATGGGTACTCGGCCGGCCAAAATCCTGCTTAAGGCGACCGAGGGCGGCCTGAGCAGCGTCATCACTGAACTTGATAGTATGACTGTCCAGATTCAGATGCCGCCGGTTGAGATTTTCCCGGATTATGAAATCATCATCAAGGACGAATAATCCGCGCGATTCACGAACTTTCGACTCAAGCCCCGCTGGCGATAAACAGCGGGGCTTTTTTTGTTACTTGACTCACACCGTCAATTCACCTATACTGACCCCGACAGACATTTCGGTCGCCGACGCGCGATAATAGGGAAGATGGTGCAAAGCCATCGCAGCCCCGCTACTGTAACCGGCTACGAACGGACCACTAAGCCACTCGTCATCCGACGGGGAAGGCGGTCCCGGTAGATTTGATGCCGCAAGCCAGGAGACCTGCCGAAATGAAATTATACTTGATGGCAGCCCTCGAGGGAGGGGCGGATGATCAGATCCCGCAATCACATCCTCGATGCCGGGATATTTTTTTGCACCCGACAACATCATCTCTTATGTCCTGCGTTTTTCTTTGCCGTACTCATAATACTTATCTTATCCTCAATTCCGGTCTTCGCCCAGACAACCGTCCGCCTCGAAGGCCGGGTGTTCGACGCCGTCGATGGTCATCCCATCGAAAATGCATACATCAATCTGGAATCAACCGGATTTGCAACCCAAACCGATTCCCGCGGATATTACCATCTGGAGCATCTCCCGACTGGATTGTATGCCATCAATGTGACTGCCGAGGGCTACCAGTCACCGCCTGATCTGACAGTCGAAATCAGGGACGATATCACTGCTGTCCACAATATCCATCTGCAACGACTTCTCTATCAATTCGAATCCTTGATTGTCCACGGAAAACGACAGCGACCGACCGTTTCGGGTGATGTTCGCATCATCAGCCGGGAAGATATCGCCAGATTCAATGAACAGACAATCGCGGCTGTACTCGATGACATCGAGGGTGTCTTTATTCAGGAAAGTGATAAAAGCGGCGGGCAGGCTGCAATCAGCATCCGGGGATGCGATCCCAAACATGTCCTGGTACTGGTCGATGGCCATCGCATCAACGCCGCCGGAACCGGTGTCGCCGATCTTAATTTGGTGCCGCTGGAGATGGTTGAATCAATTGAGGTTTACCCGGGCGGACAATCGGCAACATTCGGCAGCGATGCGCTGGGTGGTGTTGTCAATATCAAGACTCATGCCGCCGCATCAGGCGGACCGCAATTCGATCTCAACAGCGAAGTCGCACAATGGAAATCCCGCCGATTCTCGATTACTGCACTTGATATTTTTCCCGACAACCGCATGGCCACAAAAATGGCCTACACGTATCGCGCCTCAAATGGTGATTTCCCGGTCACTTACGTTATCGATGGTCAGCCGGTCAAACTCGATGATACCAAAAGCACCCGGCTGAACGCCCGGTCGCTGAGTGAATCATATTTTGCATCGTTGAAGTATCAACTCGATGCTGTCTCCAGCCTGTCGGCAACCGGCCACATTCTTGAAGCTGAAAATGGTCTCCCGGGGGCCGCTACCCGGCCCGATACCACTGCCCATAAGATCGACTACCGGGCGCTGTTTACAGCCTCTTACTCCCGTCATTTCGATCCCGGCCGGAAGCTGTCTGTCGACGCCGGATTTTCCCGCTTCAGACAGCATTTTACAAACACGGACCATCCCTCACCGGCCTACCGATATGAGACTCGCTATATCAATGATCTGGCCCGCTTCGATGCCCGCCTTGTCAACACGCTACCGCTGAATATTGAAACTACATCCGGATTTGAGCTGCAACGGTCAATCCTGTATCACGATGATCTTCACATTTCGCAAAATTCACTGGGCCGTGTAGTTCGCGATAACCTGGGTGTCCATGTCACCGCCCGACGGATGCAGCCGTTGCCGGCGGAATTACTCGGCGCCGAACTGACCATCATGAGCAGCCTCCGCTACGACCACACAGCAACCAGTCACGATGATCCCGCTTCTCCCGACCATCGCCATGATCAGCAATTCACCTATCGCATCGGCTTTGCAGTAACGCGGGGTGAGGCTTTTCGCCTGACTGTGCGCGGCGGCTATGGCCAGGCGTACCGGCTGCCGGAACTCAATGCACTCTTCTGGAAGACAGATTCGCGGGCCGCGGGAAATCCAAATCTGCTCCCGGAATCATCGGAAGACAGCAACATCGAGGCTGAAATCGCTATCGACGGCCCCGTGAGATTCAGCGGCCACATCACCTATTTTCATTCCCACGTACAAAACCTCATCCTCTGGAAACCGTCGTCACCATCCGGGATTTTCAAACCGGTCAATGAAGAAGCAGCGCAGGTAACCGGTCATACGGAGGCGATCCGCATGGACCTGTTCGATGGCGATCTCTCACTGAGATATCAGAATACCGTAACTGTACCGCTCAATCGCGGGCAAGCTCACTATGGCCTCGATTTGACTCATCGTCCCCGCTATGTGACGACAATCGCGGCTTCCGGTAAGTTATGGAAATTTTTCGCCGATTATGATATCCGTCTGGTCGCCCGACGGTTTGCCAATGATGCCAATACCCGCTACTACGATCATTACCGCATCGACAATCTCAGAATTGGAGCCGAACATGAATTCGGCCATATCACCGCCCGATTGTCATACCGGGCTGATAACCTGCAAAACGAGGCCTACACTTTGATCAATCAACATCCCATGCCCGGGCGGCACTGGGGAATCAACGCACAATTGTCTTACACATGGTAATTACTTCACTCAGGGGGCAGGTATGAAAGGGTATAACGATGTCAACGAAGAATCCAATCGCAGCAATCTTGATTGCAATGACACTTTTATCACATATCTTGGCAGCTGATCCCACCGCCTGGGTTATCAATACGTCGGGGGAAACACTCTCCAAAATCAATCTGGCCACGGGAATCGTCGAGAATAACATCCTGACCCTCGGCAGCGATATTTTCAGTTTTCCCAATCAAGTTATGGTTCGCGATACGCTCGCCTACGTGGTGAACTCCGGTACCGATGAGATTCAAATTATAAATCTCAATACTGAAACCACCGCCGGGTGGATCAACTTCCCCGATTTCAGCAATCCATATTATCTGGATTTTTCAAGTAATGGCTATGCCTATGTCACTCTTTTGACCGACAACTCCCTGGCCAAAGTCGACCTGGCTTCAAACCAGGTGATTTCAATAATTCCGATCGGGCAGTCTCCGCAGGGCCTTATTATTCTCGATGACATTGCCTATGTCGCCTGTACCGGGTACAATTTTTCGACCTTCAGTTTTGATCCGGGAAGTCTTACCGCATATGATTGCCTCGGTGATACGATCATCACGTCGATCCCAACCTCGGCCAATCCACAATTTGTCGAATTTGACCGTGGGGGGAACATCCAGATTATCTGCTCCGGGGCAAGCTGGACAGTCCCGCCGACGCCCAGCCTGATTCAGATTCTTGATACCCAGACATTGACTATCATTGATTCGCTTGATACCGATGGCAACCCGGCGCAGGTGGCGGTATCGCCGGATAACAACATCTTTCTGGCCGCCGGAGGATTCGTTGACGATGGCGAAGTCTACATGTACAACGCCGATACCTACTCCATCCTGTTCGATTCAGCCAATCCGATAGTGACCGATTCCGGTGCCTTCGGTGTCGTCACATTTCAGGATTCGACCGCTTTTATCGGGACTTTTGGTGACCGCATCTTCCAGGTAAATGCCTCCGGCGCAACTATTAATACCTTTGACCTCGGAGACGGCCCCATTGATCTGGATTTCAATTATATTCCCGGCGATGCCAATGGTGATTTTGTCGTCAACATCGGCGATGCTGTCCTCCTGGTCAATTATATCTTCAAGGGAGGGGATAGCCCCCGGTGGCCCTCATGGCGCGCCAATGCAAACGGTGACGGCAATCTCAATATCGGCGATGCGGTCTATCTGGTGAATTTTGTCTTTTCCGGTGGACCTCGACCGCTTCTCGGCCCGACCTGGAAGCGCTGGTAATCCGGATATTTTCTTTTGAATGGCGCAATTTCTTGTCAAAAGCGGATAATAATGGTTGCGTATAACCTGTAAATCTGTTATCAAAGATTAAAGTCGCCGACTTTATGCAAATCCCTCCCAGATAAGGCGCCACATCTGATCTCCAGAGTGGCGCCTTAGCCCTTTAGGGGGTTCGTTAAAAATCCTGTCTGTCGGAAAATTCCGGCCGCAATATTCCCCGCGATTCAAATATTTCCAATACAACGCCTGAGTGCGCGTAATTGATGTAATTAAAACTTGACCGACGGGGCAATGATAGCCCGGCGGGGAAGAAAACGGTTGTCGCCTCTGGAGAAATAGATTAGATTCTCCAGAACATTGAAATGCCTGATATCCGGGGTGTCCGGGGAGGGAAAGCGTGCAAATACAGAAACTTGTAGAGAAACTGCGGAATTACAAAGGTAAGGTAGGGAAGGCAGTAACGGGTAGCAAAGGATTGCCGGAGTATGGCGGACTCAAACCAAGTCAATTGCGCGATATGTATAAATCGATGTTGACGACCCGCCGCATTGAATATGAAGAAAAACTCCTGTTACGCAAGGGGTACTGCCGGTTTGTCATCGGGTGCGGCGGCAAGGAAATGATCGACGTCGTCACCGCCGAACTGCTGCGACCAAATGATCCCTTTTTTGGTTATTATCGCAACAAGGGTTTTGATGTCCATCGCGGCGTCGATATCGACCAGAAAATAATGGAAGCCACTGGCGACCGTCGCGGCAAAGCTGTCGGCGGTATGATTCAGGCATCGCATCCGGCTTATCCGCATCTGGCGGTGCTGCCTCAGGCCTCTCCGACCGGTTCGCATGCCCTGGAGGCGGCCGGACTCGGTTCGGCGCTTATATACCCGGTGAAACCATCAAAACTTGCCTATAATCCCAATCCGACCTATCCTGAAGATGCCATCTCGTACTGCTCTATCGGCGAAGGCTCGACCTCATCGCCGGAATTCGGGCGCGCGGTCTTTTATTCGGTTTTCGACAAAGCGCGCAACATTTATGCCATATACAACTGCGGCTGGGCGATCTCAGTCTCGGTTGAAGAGCAGTTCATGGAGGGTGATCCGACCTCACCGTTCGAGGGCTACCAGCGCTTCGGTTTGAAAATCCTTCGATTCGACGGCACCGAGATCAAGGAATCGATCAAAAACGTCAAGGATGCCATCGAATACTGTCGGGCCGGTAAAGGCACTGTTTTGATGAATATCAAAGTCACTCGCGAAGAATCTCATTCCGGCTCGGATGATCAGTCATTTTACATGGATCCCGAACTTCAGAAATGGCATGTCGAGAACGATTGTACCCTCAAATCCGGAATCACGCTTTTGAAGGACGGCATCCTGACCCCGAAACAAATCGGTGAGATGTGGGATGAGATGGATGCCCGCATCAGCGAAGCCTCTGACCGCCTGGTTAAGGATTTCCAGCCCAAGACGTACGAGAGTATTATGTCCAGGGTATTGAGCTGTACCTGGGAGTCGATGAGCGAACGGTACCGGAATATCTTCGAGGGTGCCAAAGTCGACCGTGCGAAGAAATTCAAAGAATGGCACAAAAAGGGTTATTTCCCGAAACCGGATCTGCCTGAAACACTTGGGCCGATTACCCTGCGCAATGGCATCAACACGGCCCTGTTTGAAATTCTCGAACATTCGCCCGACGCGATGATCTTCGGTGAGGATGTGGCCGATTTCTCCGGTGAAATTCTCAACCATCCCGATAAAATGAAAGACCTCAAAGGCAAGGGCGGGGTCTTTTTGGTGACCAAAAATCTGCAGCGTAATTTCGGTAATCATCGTTGCTTTAACACGGCCCTCGATGAGGCCGGCATACTCGGCCGCGCCATCGGGCAATGCTTCCAGGGCCGTCGGCCGCTGCCGGAAATTCAATTTATCGATTATATGTCACCGGCTTACCAGATCCTGAAAGACCGTATTGCCACCCTTCACCAGCGCTCCAACGGCCAGTGGGTGGCGCCGATGGTTATCCGCTGTACCTATGGCGGCTACAAACATGGCGCCGGATCAATGTGGCATAGCGAGGCCAATATCGGCACCTACATCAACATTCCCGGACTACACGTTGTCGTGCCATCGAATGCCCGCGATGCTGTCGGCCTGCTGCGGACGTCATTTGCCTGCAACGACCCGGTTTTGTTCTGCGAATCGGTCGCTTTGTATAACCGGCGCGACTGGGAAGGTATCCCGGTGGAAACCGAATACCCGCCGATCGATGAACTGGTGCCATTCGGCAAAGCCAGTATCTACAACGAAGAAAACTCCGATATTGCCATTATTACCTATGGCGCAACCGTGCACATGGCCCGCCGGGTCGCCGAAATACTCCGCGAGGAACGCGGTCTCGGCATGCGCGTAGTGGACCTTCGCACCATACGGCCGCTCGATGAGGAAGCCATCCGGCGCACCGCCGAGGAATGCGGACGCGTTATCATCCTCACCGAAGACCGTTTCATGGGCGGTGCCGGTCCGACCATTTCGGCCGTCATCACCAACTCGGATTCGATTAACTATATCGAAGCCCCGATCAAGGTCATCACGGCCATCGATTCGCGGGTATCCTATGGTGTCGATGGTGATGAAGTCTGCTTGCCGACCAATGAGAAAATCCTGGCCGCAGTCGACGAAATTATGTCATACTGACAGGTCCGCATATATCTACATGTAAGCCCCGGCAGTTTCCCGGGGCTTTTTTTTATCGCATGTGACGCAATTTCACACAGTCTTTCTTCTTGATTATTTACATACCCTGTCGATATCTAAATAAGGGGATAAAGATAAAAAAGGGGACAGAATATGTCGGGCTCACAGACACCTCGGGCCGTGCTTGAACAGCAACTCGAAGCCTACCGCACGCGATGCGAAGATCTGGAAATTCAAATGCGGTCGCTTGTAAGTAACGATGATTTCTTTTCTCACACCCTGCCGATCATCTTTGAAAATCACACCAGTATGATATTTGTCAGCGACGCCGTGGGGCGGAGAATTGCTTACAACAAGGCCACCCGGGAATACCTGGGACTTGCCCACGATGAGATTGCCTGCTACGATTGGCTGAAGGCGTATCACCCCGACGACCAGGATGCTATTGCTCGTCTGAACAATGAAGCCATTGAAACACAGGAGGCAAAGCCCATCATGGCCCGTATTCGCCGGGCGGTTGACGGTGCGTATCGCTGGCATAAGGGGAACCTGATTCCGATTAAGAACGAGTCCGATGAAGTCATTTTCTGGTTTGGTCATGTCACCGACGTCCATGAACTGGTTGAAACCCGCGCCGAACTGGAATCACGCCGCGAACTCATGCTCAAATTCGGCGATGCCACTCCCTATGGCTTCATTATGGTCGATGGCGACTTCCTGATAACAACAGTCAACAATACTATCTGTGAACGCCTCGGTATTGCCGAGGCAGATGAGGTCAAGGGTTTTCGCATTTCTGATCTTGATCCGTCTTCTACCTTTCAAAGACGGGTTGAAGAGTGCCGTAGTGTGCTGGAAACCGGTCAAGCCATTACTTTTGAAACTATAATCAACTGGCGCAACGCCCGTGATGTTAATGTGATGGTCAGTTGTTTCAAAGTCGGCGATGGTCTCGGTTTTATCACCCGCGATCTGGCCAGAGAAAAAGCCCTGTACCAGCGCCTGAGTGTGAAAGAAAAACTCCTGTCCGAAACCGAGAAAATGGCTAAAATCGGGAGTTGGGAATGGGATCTCGATGAGACCAACGCCAGCTTGTCCGACCAGGCATATCGCCTCTATGGTTACGACGACACCAGTAAGCCAATAAGTTTCGAAGAATGGCTGCTTCATGTACACCCGGATGACCGCAACTGTGTGATGCAGGCCGTACATCGGTCCAATACCACGCGAAGCCGTATGAAAGTTGACTACCGTTTCCTGCCGCCCAACAGCGATGAGATTCGCTACTTCCACAGCGAAGCGGATTTGATGTACGATGAAGACCAGAACAAGGCCCGTTTGGTTGGCTTTACTCAGGATGTCACCGAACAGCGCATGATCCAGCGGCGCATCGAAAACGACCGGTCGTTCACAGACAACCTCATCCAAACAGCCAGTGTGATGATTATCGGCCTCGACTGCGACAGTAAGATTTCCCTGTTCAATCCGGCCGCGGAAAAACTGACCGGCTATAAGGCCGATGAGGTTCTGGGGAAGGGGTGGTTTGAAACGCTGGTCCCCAAAGATCGTTACTCTGAGGTCTATGATGAATTCACGCAACTCATGTCGGGCGGGCTGCCGCGATATTATAAAAACCCGATCATTACAAAAAACGATGAAGTGCGCATGATCTCATGGAGCAATAACGAGATCTGTCGCGATGGCAAAATCGTGGGGACGATTTCCTACGGAGTCGACGAAACCGAACGGCTTCGCTCGGAAGAAAAGCTTGTCGAAAGCCGGGCGCTCTATCGCAGCATTTTTGAATCAGCCCCGGTAGGAATTTCCAATGGGACTATTGATGGAAGAGTGACACAGATCAATGATCGCCTCTGCCAGATTACCGGATACTCCCGCGATGAATTGGTGGGCAGACTCTATGCTGATATTACATATCCTGAAGACCGGGAAATGAACGTAGCTGAAGTCGGCCGCCTGCTTCGGGGCGAAATTGATATCCTCAATCTTGAAAAGCGATATGTACATAAAAAAGGTCATCTCGTACCGGTTAGCCTGACTATTTCCGTTCAACGGGACTCCCGAGGTAATCCCGAACATCTGGTAGCTATAATAGAAGACCTCACCGAGAAAAAACGGATGGAGGAAGATCTCCAGCGGGCCGAAAAACTCGAATCACTGGGCGTGCTGGCCGGCGGTATCGCACACGATTTCAATAATATCCTTGTCGGAATCATGGGTAATATCTCGATGGTCCCGCTGGTTATCGGTGAAAATGCCGAACTGAAAGACATCATCTCCGATGCCGAAAAAGCCTGCGATCGGGCCAAATCACTTACCCAGCAGCTCCTGACGTTCGCCAAAGGCGGTTCACCGGTCAAAAAGGCCGTCGGTATCGCAAAACTGGTTAAAGAAGTCGTCGGCTTCGCCCTGCGCGGATCCAATATTCTTTGCGAATACAATTTTTCGGATCAAAAGCTTGCTGCCGAAATTGACCCCGGTCAGTTCAGTCAGGTAATAAATAATCTCGTCATCAACGCCCAGCAGGCTATGCCCGATGGCGGCAGACTGACCATCAGCCTTGAACCATCAAATGGCGATCCCGGCGGCGTCCTGCCGCCGTGCCAACCGGGCTATCTGGAATTAAGAGTAAGTGATACCGGCATCGGCATTTCACCGAAAATCATCAAACGCATCTTCGATCCCTATTTCACGACCAAACAAAAAGGCTCGGGCCTGGGACTGGCTACGACCTACTCCATCATTCGGCGGCATGCCGGACACATTGATGTTGTTTCCAAGCCGGGGGAGGGAACCAGTTTCAATGTTTACCTGCCGGTTTCAAAGAAAGAACCCGATCTCGCCGGGTCGATTCCGGCAAAATCCCAGCCCGGGACCGGCACTGTCCTGGTTATCGACGACGAAGCCGCGGTCCGGGGCTTATTGGAAAATGGTCTCTCGAAACTTGGATACACCGTGTGCGCAACAGGCGGAAGTGAAGCAGGTCTTGCGGCGTATCGTCAGGCGATGAGTGAGGGAACACCCTATGACTGCGTTATTGTCGATCTGACCCTGCCCGGTGATATCAGGGGAGAGAAGATCATGCAGGCTATTCTCGACATCGACCCCGGGGCGGTCGGAATCGTCTCCAGCGGATACAGCGATGATCCCATTATGGCGAAGTATCACGACTATGGCTTCTCG
>CAZGLR010000023.1:0-34075 GCA_964526635.1 uncultured Ignavibacteriales bacterium
GGCAATGCGATGGTCACCGAAGGAATCAATTTCAGCGGCCTGAAGATCTTCTCCGCCCTCGATAACGAAACCGTCGGGAAACTCACCGACCTTAATGCCCATCGATTCAAGATTGGTAACGATAGCGTGAATCCGATCGCACTCTTTATGACGCAATTCGGCGGCGTCGCGGACGATGGTTTTTCCCGGAATCTGCGAGGCCAAAACAGCCAGGGCCGGAAGTTCATCGATCAGGTTTGGGATTTGATCTCCGGAGATTTTGCGCGGTTTTAGTTTGGAATAACTCACTTCGATATCGGCTACCGGTTCACCGGATACATCCCGTCGGTTCTTGATTTCGATTTCGCCGCCCATGGTTTTGATGAGATTGATAAAGGCATTGCGGGTGGGGTTGACGCCGATGTCCTTGAGGATCAGATGGCTGCCTTTGAGCATCAGGGCCGCACAGATAAAAAAGGATGCTGTCGAAATATCGCCCGGCACATGAATCTCTGCGCCCGCCAGGATAGTCTGTGGCTCAAGGCGAATCGAGCGAACATATTTTTCGGTTGGCAGGATCCGTTTTTTCTTACGGGGATCGATCGGATCGGGGACTATTTCAGCGACGACATCTTCAATAGAAATTTCGCCTCCCATCAGGCGAATCATTCTCTCGGTATGATCCCGCGTAATCAGGTTCTCGCGCACTGTAATGGCCGCACCCGAGGTCAGCCCGGCCATCAGCAGTGATGATTTTACCTGGGCCGATGCCACCGGCAAAATATAGTCGATATCGCTCAGCTCGGCCGGTTGAACCGAAAGCGGAGCAGTACCATCGTCCGATCCCGATATCGATGCATTCATTGCGGTCAACGGTTCGATAATTCGCTTCATAGGTCGCTGCGATAGTGACTCATCTCCAATCAGGGTAGCCGAAATATTGGCTCCAGCCAGCAGGCCGGCCAGGAGGCGCATAGTGGTTCCGGAGTTGCCGCAATCTATCGGATCGTCCGGTTCCACCAGCCCGCCTTTGGGCGGGATTAGCATTATCGTTCTCTCCCCGCTGCGTTCGATTCCGGCGCCAAGCTGCCGGATTGCGGCCAGGGTACGACGGCAGTCATCACCATCGGAATAATTGTGGATGGTCACCCGTTCCTTGCACAAAACACCAAGAATTGCGGCCCGATGCGATATCGATTTATCGCCCGGAAGCGAAATGGCCCCCTGGAATTTTTTGGCTCGTTTGATGCTATAATCGCTCACAGATTCCTTTCCAACACCGAGGCAATCAATCCGACTTCCTGCATGAGTCTGGCAAATTGCTCGGGATACAACGACTGATAACCGTCCGAAAGTGCTTTTTCCGGTTCATTGTGTACTTCTATCATAAGGCCGTCGGCTCCGGCGGCAACCGAGGCACGGGCCATGGGTGTCACCTTATGCCGCCGCCCGGTACCGTGGCTGGGATCGGCGATAATCGGCAGATGGCTCGTCCGCTTGACAAACGGAACCGCCGACAAATCAAGGGTATTTCGCGTATGATCGGCAAACGTCCGCACTCCCCGCTCGCACAGAATCACGCGATGATTGCCCTCGGAAACAATATATTCTGCGGCCATCAGAAATTCCTGCAGGGTAGCCGACATACCGCGTTTGAGCAGCACCGCCTTGTCCGACTGACCGGCCCGCTTGAGCAGCGAAAAATTCTGCATATTACGGGCGCCGATTTGAATGATGTCGGTATATTGGGCTACGATGTCCAAGTTGTCGGGGTCGATGGCTTCGGTAACGATCTTCAATCCGGTTTTTTCCCGAACCTGAGCCAGAATTTCCAGTCCCTGTTCGCCGAGACCCTGGAATGAATAGGGTGATGTACGGGGTTTGAACGCCCCACCCCGGAATATTGTCGCACCGGCGTTTTGCACGATGTCGGCAATCGTCATGCACTGATCATACGACTCAACCGCGCAGGGACCGGCCATCACGGTAATTTTGGTATCCCCGATCGTGACACCATCGATATCGATGATTGAATTCTCCGGATGAAATTCACGACTGACCTGCTTATATGGGGCCGTAACATGGATAACCTGTTTTACTCCGGGCAGGGTGATAAATTGATCCTCCGGAACCGGACCGGGATTACCGGTGATGCCGATGGCGGTGCGCTGCGCGCCGGGCATGGGGTGAGGTGTAAATCCGAGTTCCCGGATCTTACTGACAACAGCATCGACGTCGCTGCGCTTGGCATGGGAGTCCATCACGATGAGCATAGGGCACCTCTTGGAATGTAGAATTCAGGCAAACTCGGCATAACCCGGATATATGAAGTCACAGCAACTATCACATTTCCTCTGGAGCTTCTATGCCGAGCAGAAAGAGACCTTCGTGCAGCACCGTTCGGACCGCAGATACCAGAAGCATGCGCGCCGCGGTTTCGGCCTCATTGTCGGAAATAATCTTGATTAACTTCCCCTCTTCGTCCTTGCGCTGATAGAAACGATTGAATATCGCCGCCAGTTCGATCAGGTAATCGGCGATAAAACTCGGTTCATAGCGATCGGCGGCCAGTTCCACAATCTCGCCGAATCGATACAGATGCAAGAGCATATCTTTTTCAACATCGGACGCAAACAACGCAAAATCAACCGATACCGATACATCCCGCCCATAGCGCCGCAACAATGCGCACAGACGGGCATGCGTGTATTGCAGATATGGTCCGGTTTCGCCCTCGAAGGTAAGCACTTCTTCCCATCGGAAATTGACATCCTTGTGCCGTTTGACACCAAGATCGGCAAACACAATTGCCCCGAGTGCGATCATCCGGGAGATGCGATCAATATCTTCGAGATCCGGATTCTTCTCCAGAATAATTGCCCGGGCTTTCTCCTGCGCAGTTGAAATGACATCATCGAGCAAAATTATATTGCCTTTTCGCGTGGACATTGCCTCATCACCGAAGCGTATCCATCCGAAACCGACAAACACGAGATCGTCGGACCATTCCTCCCCCAGCTTTTCAATAACCGTAAATACCTGTTTGAAATGGTCCTGCTGGGCCATCCCGACGACATAGATCGCCTTGTGAAAATCATAAGTCTGTTTGCGATAAAAAAGCCCGGCCAGATCACGTGTGGCATAGAGCGTTGCGCCATCGGCCTTCCGCAGCAAACAAGGCGGCAGATTGTGTTCTGCCAGGTCGACAATCAGCGCACCCTCGGATTCGGAAACCAGCCCGGCATCTTCAAGACGCTTGATTGTCGCCTCCATCTTGTCATTATAAAACGACTCGCCGGTATAGTGATCAAAGATTACCCCCAGCTTATCATAGACCCGCTGAAATTCCTGCAGGGAATAATCCTTGAACGTTGTCCACAACTCGGCTGCTTCCTGGTCGCCCTCTTCCAGCTTTTTAAACCACAGCCGTGCCTCGTCGGTCAGCGATGGGTCCGTCTCTTCTTCTTTATGAAAGCGTACATAGAGATCAAGTAAATAACTGATGGGACTATTTTTCAGATCTTCACGATTGCCCCATTTTTTGAACGCCACAATCATCTTGCCGAATTGCGTACCCCAGTCACCAAGATGATTGATACCTACGACTGTGTATCCCAGCTTTTTATACAGGCGATACAGCGAGTTTCCGATAGCGGTTGAGCGCAGGTGACCGATTCCAAATGGTTTTGCTATATTTGGCGAAGAGAAATCAATGACGATCGTTTTACCCTTTCCGATAGTCTGGCTGCCGGACTGATCTTTCCTGACATAAATTTCTGGTAGGACTGTTTCAGCAATATCAGATGCAGACCAACTTGCATTTATATACGGCCCCGCATTTGTAAAGACAGCACAATTCAGGCTCCCAATCAAAGATTTAGCAATAGCCTGAGGTGAAGTTTTCCAAGCCCTTGCCAACTGAAAAGTTGGGAAGGAATAATCACCCATACTTCGGTCTTTTGGAATTTCAATTTTCTCGAATATTCCATCGGCCAAATTTTCTGGTGCGACCGCAAATGCATTGGCGGAGTCCTGAAGCAAATGCGGATAATCATTCTGAATGGTCGCCGTAATTTGTATGGCAAAATCCCACTTAAACTTGTTTTCCATATTTCCTGTCCTAAATCTCCTTGCGAACCTGCCGCAGGAATTTTTGCGCTTTTTTAAGCGCCATCGCCTGGTTTTTGGCACGGCGATACATATCAACAAAGGCCGAACCAATCACCGCGCCATCGGCATAGTGACAGGCCTGCGAGGCCATTTCCGGCGATGCAATACCAAAACCGATCACATATGGCTTCCTGAGCGATTTGCGCAAACGCTTGAAATAGTTGATCGTTTGGGGACCATACCCCGTTCGGGCCCCGGTTATGCCCGCGATCGAGACAGCATAGACGAATCCGCTGGATAATTCCTCTATCTTTTTGATCCGTTGTGCATCCGAAGTCGGAGCAATAAGAAAAATCGTCCCGATACCATGTTTATCGCAGTTTTGGCGGAAAATCTCTCCCTCTTCAACCGGCAAATCCGGGATAATCAATCCGGATGTTCCGCATTGTGTAGCCGCCTTAAGGAAATGATCCATACCGCCGGCAATTACCGGATTATAATAGCCCATCAAAATTATCGGCTGCTCATGAGCGGCCCGCAATTTTTCAACGATAGCAAAAATATCCTTCAGCCGGGTGCCGTTATCGAGGGCCTTCTGAGATGAAAACTGAATCGCCGGACCGTCGGCCATGGGATCTGAAAATGGTACCCCGATTTCAAGCATATCGGCGCCTTCGGAAAGCGCCATATGTGCGAAATCATAGGACGCCTTAAGAGAGGGAAATCCTCCTGTAAAAAACGGCACCAATGCTTTGCGGTGGTTTCTGCGGAGCTCATCAAAATGGGCTGCGACCGGATTCATGATGTCTCCCCCTCAGCTTCACGGATGATGTCCATATCTTTATCGCCACGACCGGACATGCAAACAACGATATGATCGCGGGCTGAAAACTCTTTTCGATGCTTGAATAAAAACGCCAGCGCATGGGCCGATTCGAGCGCCGGAATAATACCCTCGAGCTGCGTTGTCTTCTTAAAGGCCGACAAGGCCTCTTTATCCGTAATGCCGAAATATGTAACCCGTCCGATATCTTTCAGATATGAATGCTCGGGGCCGACGCCGGGATAATCCAGTCCTGCCGAAATCGAATGCGGCAGTGTTATCTGACCGTCGCCATCATACAACAGATAACTCAATGAGCCATGAAGCACACCCGGCCTTCCCTTGACCAGTGTCGCCGCATGCTGCGACGAAGAGACGCCATGACCGGCCGCCTCGACGCCATACATCCGTACGGAGGTATCATTAATAAACGGATAAAACAGGCCGATGGCGTTCGACCCGCCACCGACACAGGCGACCAGCGCCGACGGCAGCCGTCCGATAGTCCTCCGAAATTGAGACTTTGTCTCGGATCCAATAATCGCTTGCAGATCGCGGACAATCATTGGATAAGGATGCGGACCAACCGCTGATCCGATTATATAGAAGGTGTCTGCGATATTCGTGACCCAGTCACGCAGGGCCTCGTTGGTTGCATCTTTCAGCGTCTGGGAACCGGAGGTTACCGGAACGACTTCGGCCCCCAGCAGCCGCATTTTATAGACGTTCAGGGCCTGCCGCTTGACATCCAAAGCCCCCATATATATGACACAGGGCATGCCGAAACGGGCTGCGACGGTTGCGGTCGCCACACCGTGCTGTCCCGCGCCGGTTTCTGCGATAATCCGCTTTTTGCCCATATGACGGGCCAGCAATATCTGCCCGACAGTATTATTTATTTTATGGGCGCCGGTATGGTTTAAATCCTCTCGCTTAAAATAAATCTTACCGCAGTCAAGATGCTGCGTCAGGCGCTCGGCCGGATATAACGGCGATGGCCGCCCGACGAAGGTACTGAGATATCCGCTCAGCTCTCGTTTGAAATCCGCATTTTGTTTCAGCCGGCGATATTTCTGTTCCAGCTCCAGAAGCGCCGACATGACTGTCTCAGGCACATACCGGCCGCCATATTTGCCGAAGTACCCCTGCGCATCAGGATATATCTTAGTACGTGGCATTTTGCTGTATCACCACCTTCATAAGCTGTGATAGTTTGCGTTGCGATTTGATGCCCGGCGCGCTTTCAATGCCGCTGGACACATCGACTGCATACGGTCGCAGCAGTCTGATCACATCCCCGATATTGGTGCTGTTTAAGCCTCCTGCCACGATATAGTTTCCCGTTAACTTTTTCAAAGCCGTCCAGGCAAATGCCTGTCCGGTTCCCCCCGATTTGCCGTCGACAATAGTATCATACAAAATTAAATCTGCCGTTTTCGGCACTTTGCCTGAAATGCGGCCATCGGGTGTAACCGGCACCGATTTAATCACACGGATACCAGCTCGCTGCAAGTGCCGGATATCGCCCGATGTTTCATGTCCATGAAGCTGGACAAAAGACAGCCGGATTGCACGAACGATCTTGATTATCGTATCGACGTCTTCATCGACAAAAACCCCCACTGTCCGCGCCGCCGGATCGAGATTATTGACTATCTTGCGGCATTGCGTCGGCGTGATGTATCTCGGTGACCGGCGATAGAAAATGAATCCCAGAAAATCCGCGCCATATTTGAGTGCCAGTTGGGCATCCCTTTCGCGAATCAAACCGCAAATCTTAATTCTGGTCACCGCGAAGCCTCCGAATGAACCCGGGGATATCATCACTCCGGACAATCGATTCCCCAATAAGAAAATTCGTATATCCCGACTGGTGCAGCCGTACGATATCATCTCGCGTAAAAATACCGCTTTCAGAAACGCGAATGACCGATTGCGGCATATCATGTGCAAGCTGCTCGGAAACGGCCAGATCGGTTTCAAATGTATCGAGGTTGCGGTTATTCACACCGATAATTCGCGTACCAAGAAGCAGCGCAGTTTGCAACTCTTCTCTGGTATGCACCTCAACCAGGGCCGCCAGCCCGAGTTCATCGGCCAGGGCGATATATTTTTGCAGTTGCTGACCCGACAGGCAGGCCACGATCAGAAGCACCGCATCGGCACCCCAATATCGCGCCAGATAGATTTGATACGGATCCAAAATAAACTCTTTGCACAAGACCGGCAATGGCGCCGCCTGCTTAACCAGTCCAATATACTCTCCACTGCCCTGGAAATATTTCTTATCCGTCAGCACAGAAATCGCAGCGGCCCCGCCCTGTTCATAATATCTCGCGAGTTCAAAAGGATCAAAATCCTCGAGAATGACTCCTTTCGATGGCGATGCTTTCTTCACTTCGGCAATAATCGAAATCCGACCGGTATCCGACAGCGCCTCGGCAAAATCAAAGCAGGCGTGCCGCACAGGAGCGTCGATAATCTCCGACAACGGCAGTGTTCCTTTCAGTGCTTCCACTTCGCGCCGTTTATGCGCGATGATTTTTTCCAGCATCGCGTTCATCCAGCCATCCGATATTCTTTATTGAAGATAATGCCATCAGCCGTGACAGTTTCAGTCCTGCGAAAGGCGACATAATAGAGCAGGGCGCTGAGGACATACAATACAATCGCGATCAACAGCGACAACGTGTAACCGTAATTTTCAATCACAATCCCCGCTACCCGGGTCGAGACCATCCATGAACCGGTCCAGGAGAACATCAACAGGGCATTGACCAGGCCATGGAATGATTTCGGAACCATCTCCATCGCAAAATTATTGCCGATCGGATGCCCCATATTCATCAACATCCCCCGCACGAGATAAGCCGCCAGGACCAGCGGCAGGTTGTAGGAGAAAGCCAGGATAAGCATAAATGGAATCGAAAGCAGTTCCGTCCCGACAATTGTGCGGACCATACCGAGTTTTTTAATCAGGGCCGGGGCGGCCATAACGCCTATGAACATAGTAAGATGCTGCAGCGCATAAAAAAGCCCGATCTCCTCCGGACCCTGTCCGAAACGGTCACGAAAAAAGAGATTCAGAAACGGTATAATCATTCCGGCGCCCAGCCCGACAATAAAATGCGGCAGCGTTAGCTTTAACAACAGTCCGCTGATTGGCTGCAGCGATTCAATATTTAGCACCAGTCTGTCTTCCTGCGGGATTTGCTTTGGAGTTTTCAACATCAGAAACGGCACCAGTGCAAAGAGCGCCGCAAACATTCCAATCGTCAGAGACAACCGATGCGCATCAATACCGCCATAGCCAAAGGTCTCCATAAAAACCGTTACGGCCTTTCCCAGTACAAAGGGCGTGATTGTGCCGGCGATAACCGAAATCCCGAACGACAACGAAAACAAATACGGCCGCTCTTTGCGCGATGAGTTACGCATGAAAAACGGTCCCGAGGCGATGCGGTAAAACGTCGATGCCATCCCGGCAAACATGTAAGCAATCCAGATCAGGGTGATATCGTGGAGGTAGATCGTAAAAAGCCCGAAGACGGTATAGAGAATCGTTGTAATCACCAAAACCGGTTTCAGGCGCACCCTCGACAGGAAAATCGCACCCGGAATCGAGACGACCGTCATACCAATAGCCCCGGCCGACAACACATCGCCGATTGTACTCTCGGTGAAACCACGCTCGCGCAGATAGAGATTGAGCAAAAACAGAAACGACGAGAACGTCATCCCGATAAAGAACGATCCCAGCAGGTATTTCTTCGCATTTGGTGTCAACAGGCTGAGATCAGACAGGTATGTCCTGAAACCGCCCGAAGTCCTGCGGATCATTCGTTTGAATGGGCTGTACTGAAATCTATCCACGCCTGCAATTTCGCCTTTGCTTTTCCGGTTTTTAGGGTATCACGTGCTATCGCCACACCGTCCTTTATTGAGCCGGTCAGATCGGCGGCATAAAGGGCCGCAGCGGTGTTAAAGACAACCGCATCGCTGCAGGGACCCTCGCGGCCATCGAAAATGTCACGGATAATGACCATATTATCGGTCGGATCACCGCCTTTGAGCGATGACAATGGCGCGCTGGTCAGCCCGACCTCCTCGCAGGTCAGTTGATATCGTCGGATATTAAGACCATCGAGTTCGAAAATGTGATTGATACTGTCGAGTGCCAGTTCATCGACACCATGATCGGAGGAAAAGGCAAGCACCCGCTTCGATTCAAATCGCTCCAGAATCGAAATCATCATTTCAAGATAATCGGGTGAAAACACGCCCAACGCCTGCCGCCGCACGCCGGCCGGGTTGGTCAATGGCCCCAGAATATTGAAGACTGTCCGTATACCCAGTTCCCTGCGCGGCACGACAGCATGCTTCATGGCCGGATGAAACAATGGTGCAAACATAAAGGTGATCCCGACTTCATCGAGACATTTCGCCACTGTCTTCGGACCGCAATCGATTTTGACCCCCAGCGCGTGGAGAATATCTGCCGATCCACACGATGATGACACCGAACGATTGCCATGCTTAGCCACCTTCGCTCCCGCCGCCGCCGCCACAATCGCAGCCGTGGTCGAGATATTGAACGTTCCGCTGCCGTCGCCGCCCGTTCCACAAGTGTCAACGAGGTTATCCTGATCGAATTCAATTTTCAGCGCCCGTTCACGCATAGTGGCAACCAGTCCCGCGACCTCGTCGATTGTCTCACCCTTGGCTTTGAGCAGAGCCAGAAACGCTGCAATTTGACCGGAGGTTGCCTTGCCCGACATAATCAGGTCCATCGCGTCAGCCGCGCTCTGGTAATCGAGATCCTCACGACGAATCAACTGCTCGATAAACTCCTTCATGATGTTTTGATCTCCTGTTGCGAAGGTTTCCGAGCCTTTATTCCGGCCAGGGTGAGGAAATTGTAAAGAATCCTCTTTCCCGGCAGCGTCAGGATCGATTCCGGATGGAACTGGATACCATAGACCGGCAATTTCCGGTGGGCGATGGCCATGATGACATCCCCTTCGGTCGTTGCAACAATGTCAAAATCTTCCGGGACGGTTCCCGGTTCGATTACCAGCGAATGATATCGCGTGGCGCAAAAAGGATTGGATACCTCAGCAAAAAGGGCATGTCCGCTATGCTGAATATCCGAGGTCTTGCCATGCATGAGCGACGGCGCATACCCGATCGTCGCGCCAAAACACTGCCCGATCGCCTGATGCCCCAGACATACCCCAAGGATAGGCATCTCGGTATGGCATTTATCAATAATATCAAGGCAATTGCCGGCGCCCTCCGGCCGCCCCGGCCCCGGGGAGATGATAATTGCCGAGGGCTTTAGATCATTAAAAATGGTGCCAGCGTCGATATCATCATTTCGCCGTACAACCAACTCGGCCCCCAACTCACCAAGATACTGCACCAGGTTATAGGTGAACGAATCGTAATTATCGATCATCAGGATTTTTGAATTCATTTCTCGATCTTCCCGGCGCTTTCGATAGCGGCATATAGCGCTTTGGCCTTGTTGACCGTCTCTTCATATTCCCGGCGCGGTTTGGAATCGGCCACGATACCCGCGCCGGCCTGAATGACAATAGTATTCTTTTCTTTAACCAGTGTGCGAATCGCAATACAGGAATCGAGATTTCCGTGAAAATCAAGATACCCGATCGCGCCGGCATATACACCCCGCCGGTGTTTCTCGAGATCATCGATAATTTCCATCGCGCGAATCTTAGGCGCCCCGGACACCGTCCCGGCCGGAAAACATTCATACAAAGCCTGCAACGGAGTTATCCCCCGCCGAAGTCTTCCCTTTACCGATGACACAATGTGCATGACATGCGAATAGCGCTCGATTCCGAATTCCTTATCTGGAGCCACTGTTCCCGGCTGCGCCACCCGGCCGATATCATTTCTTCCCAGGTCAAGCAGCATCGTATGCTCGGCCAGTTCCTTGGGATCAGCCAGAAGATCCTGTTCCAGCCGAATATCCTCGGCCTCGTTTTTGCCGCGGGGACGTGTTCCGGCGATTGGTCTCGTTTCAATTTCGTTGTTTTCAACGCGCACCAGCATCTCCGGCGATGATCCAATAACGGCCAGGTCGCCATCGAGCAGCAGATACATATACGGCGACGGGTTTATGCGCCGCAATCCGCGATAAATACTGATCGGCGCCAGGTCGGAAGTGATTTTCCAACTCTGCGACAGGACTACCTGGAAAATATCACCCTCTTTGATAAAGGTCTGGGCCTTCCTAACCAGACGCTCGAACTCCGGCTGAGTGTAACTTCCGCGCATCCGGGGTGTCTTGTGCTGTGAGGCGACCGGCTGTCTCAGTGGCCGGCGAAGTCTTGTCTCGGCATCGAGTATAAACTGTCGGCAGGCCTGATATTGAGTTGAAAACGATTTCGGCGAACTCAACATCAAATTAGCTATAATCACTATCTCCTGCCGCAGATGATCGAAAGCGATTATATGCGAGTAAATCGAAAAGAGAATAGGCGGAATATCAAGAATATTTTCGTTGGCATCCGGAATGTTTTCCATTCGCCGGATCGTATCATACGCGAAATATCCGACCCCTCCGCCGGTAAATCGCGGCAGTCCCTCGACGGGGGCTGGTTTGTAAAAGCGGAACATCTCGTCGACAAAATCGACCGGATCGGTCGTCAATCGGCGTTTTTTGCGTCCCTGTATAAGCTCGACCGTGTCGGTGCCGCCACGGATTGTCAGAAACGGATCAAAGCCGATGAAGGAATACCGCGCCAGCTTTTCACCACCCTCGATTGATTCAAGGAGAAACGCCCGTTTCCTGTTCCGCGCCAGTTTAAGAAAAACCGATACCGGCGTATCAAGATCGGCAGGGATACGATGCACCAGCGGCACCACATTGCCCAGATCGGCCAGCCTCTTGAGTTCCCGTTTGTTCATCATGGCTGCCTGTACACCCCCGAACAGATAAATTCAACCGGTCCCTTGATAATCAATTCATCGGTTTTTTCATCCCAGTTCACCTGCAACACGCCGGCTTGGGTATGAACATCAACCGTACGATTGGTAAATCCACGCATCACCGCTATCGCCACCGCCGCCGCCGCTCCGGTTCCCGACGACGCTGTCGGGCCGACCCCGCGTTCCCAGTCACGGACCTCAATATTGTGCTCATCGGTAACCACGACAAATCCGATATTGGTTCGATTCGGAAAAAGTCCGTCAACTTCCAGTATTTCGCCTACTGCTTCCCAGTCAAAATTAAAATGATCACAGAACAGGATAACGTGCGGATTTCCTACTGAAACGGCGGAGGCAATGAAGGTCCGGTCACTCACTGTCAATTCCCGTTTGATATAGTATCTCTCCGGTACGGCCACAGGGATGTTTTTTGTTTCAAAGTCCGGTTTCCCCAGCGATGCCGAAATCAGCCGCTTCCACCTGTTACCACGATGAAAGGCCACATCCGATGATCCCGAACCGGTCTCAAGCGTAACTTTATCTTCTGAAATTACCCCGTTTGAGTACAAGTGCATAGCGGCGATACGGAGACCGTTGCCTGATTTTTCCGCCCAACTGCCGTCGGCATTGTACACCTCGACCGCCAGTCCGGAGTCAGTCTGCGAGGCAATCATGAGGCCATCGGCCCCGATACCATAAATCGGATCGCACATTTTCAGGGCCAGTTGCTCGAACCGAGCCATCCTGCCTTTTTCCTGGAGGCCGTCGAGCACCAGAAAGCTGTTGCCGAGGGCCTGATATTTCGCGAATACAATATCCATAATGTGGGCCAACTTACGCCGTAAGTTGCTGCCTGTCAATAAAAAAACCCGCCGTAACGGCGGGTTTTAGGTAGTCTGCTTCCCGGACCCAGCACGGCTTAGTTCTCCACTATAAAGATTTGCCACCACCACAGATGGCGCCCGTACCGGATGTCCGAGGTATGTACAATCACTTCAGGTTGTCCTTGATAATCTGACCCAATCTCTTTATACCTTCAACGATTTGATCCTCAGTTGCGTTTGAGAAATTTAACCGCATGGTATCTTCTCCGCCGCCATTGGGGAAAAATGGCGAGCCGTAGACATAAGCCACCTTGTTGTCAATCGCCTGAGGCAGCATTTTCTTACCGGACATGCCCTTCGGCAGCGTGACCCACAGGAACATTCCGCCCTGGGGTTTGATGACTTTTGCCTCATGCGGAAAATGTTCACTGATTGCCTTGAGCATAATTTCACAGCGAGCACCATAGGTCTTGCTGATCAGTTTGATATGCTCTTTCAGCTTACCCGTTTTCATATACTCAAGGATAACCATCTGACCAAAGGTGCTGGTATGCAGATCACCGCACTGTTTGACCCGCTCGAATATCGGCATGATATCCTTGGGGGCAATCAGCCAGGCGATCCGGAAGCCCGGTGCACAAATTTTGGAGAAGGTCGACAGCGTGATGACCGTATCACTGCCGAGTTTGCGCAGCGATGGCGGCTCTTCACCATTGAATCGCAACCCGCCATAGGGATCGTCATCGACAATCGGAATATTATGGCGATTAGCAATTTCAATCAACTGTAGACGGCGCTTGACTGACATGGTAATGCCCGAGGGATTCTGAAAATTCGGAACAACATAGATGAATTTAGGATTATACTTATCGATTCTTTCCTCAAGCTGATCGACAATCATGCCATATTCATCCATATCGACCGTGGCATAGCGGGCCTGATAGAAATTGAATGCCTGCAGGGCACCCAGGTATGTCGGCGTTTCGCAAATAACATAATCGCCAGGATCTATCAGTGCCCGTCCGACCAGATCGAGTCCCTGTTGTGAACCGGATGTCACGAGAATATTCTCGATCTCCAGATCGGGGATGCGATCGCTGGCGAATTCCATGATAGCCTCACGGAATTCAGGAACGCCCATTGACAACGAATACTGCATCGCCGAGGCGCCATAGTTGTCAAAGACGCGGGAGGCGGCTTCTTTCAAATCCCGGATAGGAAACAGTTCCGGCGCCGGAAGACCGCCGGCAAAAGAAATCACACCGGGTTTGGAGGATAGTTTGAGAATTTCACGTATGATGGAATTCTCAAGCTCCATAACATGAGATGTGACGCCCCAGCGCTGCGGGGGATCCATCTTCTCAAAGACCGAGGGTGGTGTTTTAGTATCCATAACTAAAGAATAATAAAATGGATAAGAAAGTCAAGCCTAACAGGAGGTTTCGCCGACAAATCGCTACTTGATCAGTATTAATTGTGAAGCATCGTTCCTGCCAGACGAATACTGTATTCGCCATATTTATCACGAATAGAATCGACCGCCCGGGTCAGCTCGGCATATGATTTTTCCTGTGGCATCAGCGGCATCTCAAGTTGCTCAGGATGTAACTTATCATGAACAAGATTATCATTCGCAACACCCTTTTCCCGGTATTTCTTTAAATGTGATACCCTGACACCAAGCAGCCTGACCCTGGTCTTGAGACCATATTCTTTAGGGATGAGTTTAAGCGCATGTCGAAATATGATATCACAGCGATCAGTGGGGATTGTGATCGTATGAGACCGTGTGATTGTCTTGAAACCTGATGATCTGATTTTGACAGAAATCGTGCGACCGATATACCCGCCCCGCCGTAACCGTCGGGCAACCTTATCGGCCAGCCAGAGGACAGTCGCCTTAATATGACTCGGATCCTGCAAGTCCTTGTCCACGGTCGTTTCATGCGACATCGATTTGTCATGCGGCAAATCGTCGTAGCGCAAAACATCACTGTTTTCACAGCCGCGCGCCATAATCGACATTGTCTCCCCCGGCTTGCCGAAAAGCCGCTTGAGTATGTCGGTTCGCGCCGCCGCCAGATCACCAACCGTCATAATCCCGGTTTTATTCAACGACCGAGCAGTACTTTCGCCGACCCCCCAGAGGCTGTCGACCGGTTTGTCATAGAAGTATTCTCGAAAACGGTCATGATCCATGATAGTGGTGCCGTTGGGCTTGTTCAGGCCGGAGGCCATCTTGGCCAGATATTTCCCCGGCGCAATTCCCACCGAACAGGTCAGTTTCATTTCGGTTTGAATTTCCGCCTTCATCCGGGCGACCAGCGCTTCAGGGCCGCCATGAAGATGATATGTACCCGTTATGTCAAGAAAGGCCTCATCGACACTAAACGGTTCCACGATCGGCGAATATCGCTGGAATATCTCCTGCAGACAGGCGGAGGCATAGACATATCCCTTGAGTCCGGCTGAGATAAAGACGCCATGGGGGCATCGCCGCACCGCCTCTGAGATCGGCATCCCCGAATGTACACCATATTCACGAGCTTCATACGAACACGTCGAAACGACACCACGGCTGCCTATTCCCCCGCCGACCATGACCGGTCTGCCGAGTAGATGCGGATTATTGCGCATTTCGATAGCGGCGAAAAATGCATCCATATCAACATGCAAAATGACCGGCGAAAAGGAGATCATTATTCTACCCAGATTTTACTGATCGACCAGCATGTCTTCCGTTCGTCATACGAAATCTGAAAAAAATTAGAGGATGAATCAACGACGGCAAAATGGCGAATACGATAGGCGCCAACATCGGTTTTCCAGTCGCCGGTGATTTCCGATATTTTGTATATCTGGTCTTTCCATTTGAATCGCGACGGCCTCATGCTGCTATGCTCGAAAAGTACCACCACATCAATCGGCTCATCTATTTCCTGATACATAGACTGCCTCGCTACGCCTTCAAGAAACAGGTGAACAAATCACTTATACTTATTAATATCAATAGAGTTACAAGTGCAATTACAGCCCTCATGCAATCATCTCTCCAGTCTCGGCACACTCACAGATGCACAGCCCACACGGTCAGCGCATGCGCCGCATAAGACCAACCACACGGCCGGCAATATAAAAGCCCGGGGTGTTGGGCTCGACAATAATCGGCCCAAAAGCCTCATTCTGCGGCTCGAGCCGAACCCGGTTATTTTCGGGATAGAATTTCTTTACAGTAGCTTCCTCGCCGATGACCGCCACGACAATATCGCCCTTGAGCGGACGGGCATGTCGGTCAACCAGCACAAAGTCGCCATCGTAAATACCGGCATTGATCATCGATTCTCCCTTAACCCGCAGGGAAAAGACATCCTCATTGGGCAAAAACGATGTATCAACCGCAAATTCACCCTCACGGTTCTCAATCGCCGTGATTGGCAACCCGGCCGGGACCGAACCGACCAAGGGCACTCGGGCAAAACGGACCAGCACCTCGCCGACCAGCTCAATACCCCGCGACACCAGTTTCTGACGGCGAATATACCCCTTGGTCTCAAGGGCATCGAGAATTGACCGGACACCATTGGTCGAGGTAATATCGAATTTCTGCCCGATTTCACGAATCGTCGGCGGCATCCCCAGGTTTTTAATACATTCTTCGATAAATGCCAGTATCTGCTTCTGTCGATCGGTTAACTGCGTTTTCGGGGCCATATTTCCTCCCTGATTGTCATATATCCACCATACTGCTCAAATGTGCATATGTCAATAACAATATCGACAATAGCCCCGGTTTTGTTGGTGATGTCGTGAAAAATGTGATACTGGTCTTATGGACGGTACGAAAGCGCGAAATTCAAACCGAAATCTATGGAATTGCGGAATATGAAGATATTCTCCGTTACACCGTATTCGAGCAGAAGACGGTCACTGATAGCGTGTTTGAAGCCCAGCACCAACTCATAAGTAGGATCGGAGAAATCATCGAAATCAGCAGCTACCCCGGTGTTGGTCATTTCCTGGAGGATTATCGAAAAACGGCGAGTCACCGGGTATTCCAGGGCCGCGAAAAATGTCCACTGATACGGCTTCAATGCAATATCCATCAATCGCCCGGAACCATAACGGCCGTAACCAATTGTCGTATATAAATAAAACGGCGTCAAACGCTGCGCGGAGGAAAAACTGACCGCACCATCAATACCCCCGGAACCGTAAAACGATCGGTCCGTTGAGGTCGGAACCCTGATCAGCCCGGTGAACATCACAGATTTCAGCCAGCCCGCACCTTGATGAAATACCTGATTCCAGATAATACTGATATCACCGATGACGATACCGACATCATTGTTGTCCATGACTGTCACGCGCTCGCCAAAATCATTAATGTAGGTTACATTCAGATTATCTTCAGGAAAATACGTCCTTCCCGATTGACTCAGGCCGAATTTGTCATGAAATCTCTGGATAAACCCGTCGAGATGTCCCCCTGATCGGCGCATTATCGGTATCTCAATACCAAGTTCGGCATCATCATCAATACCGGTAAAGAGCGCCACATTGGTCTGAAACACCTCGACATCAAGCAGATAGCGCTCGGCGATATTCCAGCGATTGGTCAGGGTGGAATGTAGCGATATTTCCAGCTTGCCGTCGGCCAGTATGGTATGCCTGCTTGGAACCACATTGAGGCGAAGAGTCTGCAATGGCGTCTGGCCGGTGATATGCATCGGACCGAGTCCCGGCGGAGTATCCGCCAGAACCGTTCCCGTCATAAAGATGATTAAAATATATATTCCCTGAATAACCCGCTGCATGCCTGTTAGCCATCCATTGTATTATCGTTAGCCAATCCCCGTCTATCACTATTCCTTCGGCATTCTGCCGATAGTTTTTTATTCCGTCAGCTCACTTTGTTTGATTGATGAGCAGTCAAATGGCCCATAATCACGTATAAATTATGTAACGTCTTATGGGAATGATAGTTTCAGCAGCAGAATCTTTCTTGACTCTTAAAAACAAGATATTAGATTAGAGAACGGAACCATAATGGCCGAAGGTAATACAAGAAGTATACGAGTCTTGTCATCTGGAGGATGAATGCGTTTAACTCTTGTAACAGCCTGTCTTACGGTATTCTTGATCGTACTTCTGACGGCATCTGCAATGGCGCTGCCCAAAATGTACCTGCCAGAGGAAGAATTCGATTTCGGCTATGTGCCACAGGACAGCAAAATCTCACATGTGTTTTGGATTAAATCGGTCGGCGAAGATACGCTTAGAATTTTGACCATCAAGCCTGGCTGAGGCTGCACCAAAGCTCCTTTGCGGAAACAGGAGCTGGCTGTCGGTGACAGCACTGATCTTGAAATTATTTTTTCAACAACCCGCCGCAAAGGGTTGAATACCAAGCGTCCGGTTATCACGACCAATGAGGGTCCGCCGAACCGCCGGGTGACTATCCGGGCTAACGTTATCGTTGATCCCGACTCGACCTATCCGGTCGTCGTGAAACCCCATCGGATTCCGGTACCGACCGGTGAAATCGATGTCAACAATGGCGAGTTCACCCTAACCAATGTCTCCGACCAGGATTTGAATACTTCAGTGGTCAGTATCGCCAGTGAGTACTTTACCGTCGAGATTCCCGAGACCATACCATCCGGAGAAACCGTGACGTGTTCACTGTTCGTCAACGATGAATACCCGACCAACGGAAGTTCGAATCTGTTTGAGAAATCGTTTACGATTGAATTCGATGATCCGGCCATGAGCCGCTTTACCGTACCGGTTTATCGCAGCCTTATCGGCGCTCCGGGTCGAAGCGGCAGCACTCAGAAAGCCTCTGCCGGGCATTGAACAGCGCGGAGACCTGTTGTAGAATATACCGGAAAACCCGCCTATTTTACCTGAATACGGGCGGGTTTTTCTATTATGTATATGCCGCCTGATTGCGTATACTGTAATAATTGCCGCGCGGTGACCGATCATATCAAAAAGGAAACGGTTGACTGCGCGGTCGAAGCAGTTTGTAAGGAGTTTGGAAACGATGATAACGATTTCTAATATGGCCCGTGATGAACTTAATAAAGTCATCACCCGGGAGGAGCACAAAGACAAAAATTTATATGTCAATTTTATGGGGTATGGCTGAAGCGGTCCCGTCCTGGGACTGGCTCTGGATGAGCCGCATGAAGAAGCCAAATCGTTTACCGCCAACGGTATCGATATCCTGATGCATCCGGCCCTGGCCGAGCAACTGGAACCACTGGGCGGTGTGACTATTGATTTTGTCGATGAGGGCGAAGCCCGCCGTGGTTTCATGGTCAGCACAAACAAAAAGCCGGAGGGCTTTTCCTGCTCCAGTGGAGAATGCGGAAGCGGTGCCTGCGGCGATACTGAAGACGGTCACGCCCACTAAAATTCGCTAACTGCGAAGCGGGTTGCTTTGTTTCAGGAAGTTTTTTCACGAGCGTGATGTGCAATCACGCTCGTTTTGTTACTATTATTTTTCAGGTGTATTGGGAATCTTGCTATCGTCGCCATGCTCCCATTTTTCCTCGGGATACTCGCCCTCGATCAGTCTTTCCCAGTAGGTATTGGCGAGTTCGCGCGGATGGGTCGAATGCTTTAATTCAAAGTCACCGATAGCCATATGCTCGTCATGAACAAAGATAAAAATGACACCACTTCCTAAATTGAAATATTCCCACTTGATCAATGGCTCTTCCAGCGCGGCGATGGGTAATTCGACTTTTCGATCATAGGGACCATACATCATATACACACGACCGCGATCAGTCCGCCAACCGTCGTTTCTTCCAGGCAATGTCTCGAAGTACTCATTGGCAAACGCATAGCGGCGCACCGCCTCGTCGAATACGGGATTTTCCGGCGTGGTGGGATCGTCATCCATCCCCCGCCAGAACTGCTTCAGGAAATTCAATTGGCCCTCGGCCGACATCTTCTTGATTTGTATCTTTTCGGCCTCACCCAGATAATACCATGAAATATTGGATAATGTCTCGACATCGATCAGTGTCGCTTCGGCCCGATCAGCCTCGGTCGGAGCTATCGCAAAACGACTCGTGCTCACCGTCTGGTTTCGCGTATCCATGTCAACAGCGGTCAGCACAATCGTATAGGTGCCGGGACGAAGCAGGCTTATATCATAGGCATCGGAAAAGACCGCCGAACTTCCCGGTTTGGTGAATTTCTTTTTGCCATAATCTTTTACCAACGTGCCATTGATATCCTTGACCTCAGTCTGCACGAAGAATGAATTATATCCGGAATCAATGGCCGACAAATTATACAACTCGCAATACAGATACAACAGGCTGTCATCACCGGCATATACCGCTGTTGGGTTGGGCAGCACCATACGATCCTCTTTGAGAAGACGATCATTTATCTGCGGATCAGAATCAGGGTCAATGCTTTTGATAAAATGGGCCAGTTCTATATCGCTGGATATGAAATCGTCACTGGTATAATCCGGGACTTTAACCATAAGGCTGTAAAATCCACTGCGCTTCGAGACATCATCTACAGCCGTAATATTAATGTAATAGGCGCCCTTCTCAATCGGCAGCACCAGCTTATCAAATAGACGAAGCCCCGGCATTGTTTCATCGGTTCCCTCAGGGATTTTTGAAAAGAAATATGTCGAGGTCTGATCAATAACCTGCTCAGTTCCGCGTTTGATAACCTCAGCCGTCACCAAAACACCGGCCAGCCTGTAGTTGAGCGTATCGGCGCCGATAAAGCCCAGTTGATGTCGATACAAGCTGTAGTTGATTTCGGCATAAGTGAGGCGCGTTGCAGGATCAAAAAATGTCGCGTAGTCAGCATACAGCGACAAGGAATCCGGTGACTGCGCGGTAATCGTCCCGCACAACAAACCCCAGACGGCCAGAATCGCGAATATACCAGATTTGCTAATCATCTAAAATCTTATACCATTATACGGTGGCTGCAGTTCATAATTGCCGTCACCCCATTCATCGACAAACAGAAACTGACGCTGCGGACTTAGTCGCAGATAGGTCCATACTTGATAGGGTTTGCTGCCCAGTTCGAACGGGAAATCCTCGACTTCATCCGGTTCACCATAGGTGATATACACCATCCCGCGGCCGGTTTTCCACCCCGGTCGATTCATATAGGAGAAATTGCGATTGGCATGGCGAATGCGACGGAAATACTCCCGTTGGGGAGGATTCATCGCATCATACGTCTCCCTTGCCCGCTCCTGCCAGAAAGTCTCCCAGGCCTCGCGCTGCTCTTCCGGAGTTTCGGCATTTTTCAACATTTTTCGTTCCTTGCTGGTGGCGATGTATTTCAACATGTCCACCGCCAGATTGTAATCGGTACGGAAAATTGTTTCAGCCGTCAACTCCAGTTCAAATGGCTCAGTTAATTTATCGAATGTCTGACCGCGTCTGCCCTCTAGAGTTAATTCCAGTTCGTATTCACCGGGAATGAAATCCACGACATTGATTGTCTGCAACAGCCGCACCGGGCCTCCGTATTTGCCCAGACGAACCGTATCCGAATACACAAAGCCCTCGGATCGATGATACACCTGAGTGATCAGTTTGGTGTATTTGCTCGACACCCGGCCGGGATACGCTTCGGCATAATAGGACAATAAAGTATCGTAACGGCCGCCGTAAATTCGCGATACATTGGGGATAATCCGTAGCGTGTCTTTATTGAATCTGGAATTGCCCGACGCCGCCCCGTGCTCAAGCACAAACTGTACCCGCGATACCGACGGATATTTACTCCAGTAATCCCGGTCATCCAGACGCTTGTCCAGTTCCACTGACGTCTCGGCGAAGATATCCTCGAGAATCACCCGGACCCGGACTTTCTGTGGAGTTATCTGAAAAGTAAACATATTGATGACGAAATCTGTCGTGCGTCGCGTATCGGAAAACGAATCCAGGGTAACTTTCGACTCTCTGGTATCGGTGGCAATCTGGTCGCCATCGTCATCCTCGATTATGACCGAAATCCGATAGCGGCCAGTGTACCCCTCCGACTGCTTTTCATAGCTGAGAACATCGTAGAATAGCTTGTAATATACCTCAAGCAGGTGCTTGCCCTCGATATCGGCTCTGAAATCAGCAGCTTCGATGGAAAAACGGAGTTCGCCCCACTCGGTGGCCGGCCGAAACCCGGTCTGGGCGGAAGCCCGGGCGCTCAGGCAGGTAAGTATCACTATCAGGACAATGCCGATGTATATCGCCGGGCATTGCTGGCGGCATTTCTCGGTATTTAACATGGTCGCAATCTATTTTGCCATACGGCGGGAAGCAAGAGTTTTATTCGTAGCGGAGCGAGATGATAGGATCCACTCGGGCCGCCTTGTAGGCGGGATAGATACCGGCGGCAAGTCCGACAAAAACTGAAACTGAAAATCCGATCATCATCCATACAATAGAGACGGTGAAGGGCATGGAAAAGATTAATTTAACAAGGAAAGCGAGCAAAATTCCGCAAAAAATCCCCAAAATACCGCCTGTCCCGGACAATGTCATGGCCTCGGTAAGAAACTGGGTTAAAATATTTATCCGGCGGGCGCCAATAGCCTTGCGAATGCCGATTTCACGCGTTCGTTCGGTGACCGATACCAGCATGATATTCATCACTCCGACCCCGCCGACCATCAGGCCAACCGACGAAATGACAATCATTGCGATATAAATATATTTGGTGATGTCGCCGACCATCTCTTTCAGATTCTCCTGGGTCCAGATCGCGAAGTTATTCGGCTTTTCATACGGCACCCCGCGCTGGCGGCGCAAAACAGTTGTAATCTCCTCGATAGCCTGATCAATGTGCTGAGCGCTTCTGGCTGAAACCTGCAAAAACAACTCCTTTTCCCACGGTATCAGTTTGGCGAAGGTCGTATACGGGATGGCAATGAAATTATTGTCGGCATCGCCCATAAACGGCTCATCTTCATCCATTACCCCGATAACCCGAAATTCCCGGGAATTTATCCGGATATCACGGCCGATGGGATCGTCACCCGTCTTTGAAAAAAGCGCCTTCGAAACATCTGAGCCGATAACAGAGACCATCGCACGACGCTCCAGATCGACTTCATTGAAAAAACGGCCCTGGGAGACATCCCTGTTATTAACCCTGGGATAGTCCGGCAGGGTACCGAATAATGCCGGTCGATTGGCCTGATTCCCTCGATACTTGACCACATTGCCGCCGCGGGCGGAATAGTAATTGCGGGGGGCGACACCGCTCACTGAGGGACAATAATCCAGGATCGCCTGAACCGCATCGAAATCGATTGGCGGACGGTTACGTTCGTCCTCGGTCAGCTTGTCATAATCGGTATCCGGCGGAAACTTCGTCACAAACAGCACATTGGTGCCGAGTTCTTCGATCTGACGGTTCACCATTTTGTCAAGCCCGGCAATAATCGACGCCATCCCGATCACGGCAGCTGTCCCGATCAACACACCCAGGATAGTCAAAAAGGCGCGGAATTTATTGCTGCGAATGGAATCAAACGCCAGCATGATTCCTTCGCGTATTTCAACCGGACTGATAAACACGTCTTACCCTCTTCCCTATTCCTTCCTGAGAGCTTCGATCGGATGCAGATTAGCCGCCTTCATGGCCGGATATAAACCGAAGAAAACTCCCACACCTGTAGAAATAGTCATACCCGCAATGATGGCGAATATCGATGGTTCGACATTCAGCGAAATCTTGCTGCCGAGTATGATTGCCAGCGCAATCCCCAAAACGGTTCCGATGATTCCCCCACCCAGCGATAAAATCAGCGATTCGAACAAGAACTGAATCATGATATTTTTCTTGCGGGCGCCGATCGATTTACGGATACCGATTTCACGCGTTCGTTCGGATACCGAGACCATCATGATATTCATGATAACAATGCCGCCGACAACCAGCGCAATTGAGGAAATCGAGATCAAGGCAATGCGGGCCGCCAGGGTAATCTGTTCGACGAATGCCAGAATATTCTCGGCCGTCAAGATGGCGAAATCATCGTCCTCGTGGTATGCCACCCCTCGCCGCGCCCGCAAAATAGCCCGGACCTGGTCCTGGGTTTCATCAAGCATCTCAATTGTCGGAGCCTTAACCAGAATCGAGAAATCGAAACTCCGGCTGGGATCGCCGAACAACTTGCGATATGCTGTCAGCGGAATCATGGCGAAATTATCCTGATTATTGCCCAGAACCGCGCCTCGTTCCCTGGCGATCCCGATGACCTTAAATTTGCGGCCGCGAATACGGATCGTCTTACCGATCGGATCAGTAAAGGGAAACAGCTCCTCGGCAATATCGGGGCCGATGAAAGCAACCATCGAGTTGCGATTGTATTCCTGCCTCGTGAAAAAGCGTCCTTCACGCAATTCGACATCAACGATATCAAGCAGATTATGACTCGTGCCGCTAACCTGAACCCGTCGCAGCCCCCGGTTACCCCGGGAAATGCGGGCGCGATTATTGGCTTCGGCCGCAACCTCTTCACAATCGCGACAGGCATCCTCGATAGCGCGCATATCATTGAGTGTGAGGTTTTTCCGCTTGAGCGCCGCGCGCCAGGCTTCTTCAGACGTAATAATCCCAAACCGTGTCACGACAAACGTCGTGGGACCAAGCGATGAGACCGAGTCTTCAAAGCTGTTCATCAGGCCTTCGAGAGCCGAAATGATAGTAATGACCGACGTTACGCCAATAATGACCCCCAACAGGGTCAAAATCGATCTCAGGCGATTGGCCAGAATCGCCTGCAGAGCTATCTTGAAGCCTTCATACCACGCCATGATTTGGCATCATACCTGAATACATTACTTGAGTGTATTGGTTGATTGTGCGCTCCCGGTAATTTCCTGGCGTTCGATTACGCCGTCGCGCAGGAAGATTATCCGCTGCGCCTTCTGGGCAATATCATATTCATGTGTAACGAGGATGACAGTATTGCCGCGCTGATGCAACTGGCTAATCAGGGCCATGATTTCTTCACCCGTCGTCGAATCGAGATTACCGGTCGGCTCGTCAGCCAGAATGATCGAGGGGTTGTTCACCAATGCCCGAGCCATCGCAACGCGCTGCCGCTGTCCGCCGGAAAGCTCATTCGGCTTATGGGTCATGCGATCAGCCAGCCCCACGACCGTCAGCGCCCGTTCGGCCATCTCACGCCGCGCTTCACTCGAGGTGCCATTGTAAACCAAAGGCAATTCGACATTATGCAGCGCTGTTGCCCGCGGCAGGAGGTTGAATGTCTGAAAGACAAAGCCGATTTCCTTGTTGCGAATACGGGCCAGTTCATCATCATTCATATCCGCCACCGGCTGATTGTTGAGCAGATATGTACCCTTCGATGGGGTATCAAGGCAGCCGATAAGATTCATCAGGGTGGATTTGCCGGAACCCGAGGGCCCCATGATGGCGACATATTCGCCCTTTTCGATGTTCAGGTCAACCCCCCGCAGGGCGTTAACCTCTTCCTGGCCCATGATATATGTCTTCCAGAGATTTTCGACTTGAATCAAGCTCATCAATTATCGCCCCTACCGCCGCGTTTGGCATTATCAACCTTGATCGGATCGCCGTCTTTGATAGTACGCAAAGTCCGAAAACTGCCCGTAATAACTTCCACACCTTCCTCGAGGCCGCTCAGGACTTCATAATTCTGCTGATCGGCGATTCCGGTTTCGATTTCGACAAATTTGGCAGTGCCGTTGTCATTGACAAATACGCCCCGCAATTCTTCCTTTTTGGTCTCATCATTGGTTGCAGTCGTATCATCATCGCCGGTGGCAGCATTGGCGACATTTCCCTCAACCTGATCACCGGCAGTCTTATTCTCCGGCTTTTCATCTTTGGCTTCACGCAGCACGACTGCCTGAATCGGGACAGTTATAACATCACTATGTTCATTTGTGGTGATATCGACCGTTGCCGACATGCCCGGTCGTATTTTCGGATTGGCTTCGAGCAGGGTAACGGTAACCTTGAAATTGGT
The DNA here is from genome assembly GCA_964526635.1 of uncultured Ignavibacteriales bacterium. Lineage (GTDB taxonomy): Bacteria > Zixibacteria > MSB-5A5 > GN15 > JAAZOE01 > CAZGLR01. The sequence continues at coordinate 25,721 of CAZGLR010000023.1, forward strand.
TGCCTGATCGTTGGTACCAAGTCCTGATACCAGAGCGGTATTGCTGATTTCGGCCACTGTCCCGGCAAAAGACGTATCCGGGAAGGCATCGATTTCGACGGCAGCTTTCTGCGCCAGATCAAGATAGGCGATGTCGGTTTCATCGATTTCGACTTCGACTTCGAATTCCGATAGATCAGCCACAGTCATCAGGGTCCGTCCGGGGCTGTAGGCCGTCTGTGCCTGGGCGATTTCGCCAACTTCGACATCAATTAACGTTACGATGCCGTCCATTGGCGATCGAATCGTGGTTTTATTAAGATTATCGCGGGCCTTCTCCAGACGCGATATGGCGGCATTATGCTGTTGCCGCATAGCTTCATAAGAGGCGCGATAATTGCGGGCATTATAACCGGCGTCCTTGAAAGCCTGTTCGGATGTCAGCTTCTTCTGGAATAATTCGGTCTGGCGGGCCAGTTCTTCTTCAGCCTGATCCAGCATGACTACGGCGCCTTCGAGGCGGGCCTCGAGTTCGTTGGTGGCGTACATATATGAATCCAGATCACTCTTCAACTGAACCGTGTCAAGCTGGATAAGCACCTGTCCCCGCTCGACACGATCACCGGCCTTGACCGGCAGTGCAATAACTTCGGCATTAACCTCCGAGGTGATATCGACACTGATTTTCGGCTGAATACGCCCTGATCCGGAGACGATTGATTCGACGTCCTGACGGTCGATTTTAGTGGTCGTGACCGTGAACACGCCCCGGCCTGATCCCCGCATGTTGACCGCAATGAGGATGAGGACGACGACAATGACGCCGATAATGATAAACAGTTTCTTTTTGCTTTTTTTCTTTTTTGCCATCTCTCGCGCACCTTTTGCGTTTTCTATACCGCCGCCACGGACGGTTTATTCGCCCATAGCATTTTTCAAACGGGCCAGGGCCAGATTATAATCGAATTCGGCTTTCACTCGTTCAAACTGCGCATCCTTTAAACTCACCTGAGCATCAAGCAGTTCCCAGAGCGCCGCCGCACCGAGATCATACTTCGATTGCATCAGTTCCATATCTTCCTGGGCGGCTTCGGCGGTTTCTGCTGTCAATACCAGTGTTTGTTCGGCTAACTGGATTCCCTGATATGCCTCTCGAATATCCTTAACTACCTGGTTTTTGATATTCAATTCTCGCAGTTTGGCCAGATCAAGGCTGAGTTTGTCACGATTGACCGAATATTCACGACTGAAGCCATCGAAAATCGTCCACGACAAGGATAAAGACAAAGTCCCGGTGTGGTCGAATTCATCGAACTCCATCAGTTCTTCAAGCGTATTTTTACCCCAGCCGAAACGATACGACAGATTGAGCCGCGGCAAGTATGCGCCCTGTGATGATTTCACGTCATATGCAGCGCCCTTTACGTCAAATTCGCTGGCCAGTACCTGGGGGTGAATCATCATGACGGTTGCCATCAGTTGTGATAACTCGCCGACCGGTTCGACAGTAAGGTCCATTTCTTCCACCCCGAAATCATCGGTGGGCTGCAAACCGATATACCGGGCCAGTTCATCGCGGGCAACCTTCAGGTTTTTTTCGGCATTGACCAGGGTGAGGCGGTCATTACCAACCTGGACGCGCTGTTTGAGCACTTCCGAGCGGGCGGCCGAACCAAGTTCATATTTTTCTTCAAAAACCTTGAGGTATTCTTCGGACCGTTCGAGTGCGTCACGGGCAACATCAAAATCACGCTTGGCCTTGAGAACAAGATAATATTTGACCTTGACCAGATACTGCAAATCAGAGAGCGCCTGCTGATAATCATATCTGGCGCCGCGGATTTGCGCCCGGCTGCTGAGATAATCATGAATATTGGAGAAGCCGTCAAAAAGCGTCACGCTCAAATTATACCCGGCCGAATAACTTTTCACCGTAAAGGCTTCACGGGCTTCACCTACGACAGCGCCCCCGCCGATAGCCGTTTCTACACCGGAGGTGCGGCCGACATCTTGTCTGGTATACCCGGCGCTGACCGAAACATTGGGCAGAAATCGTCCGATCTGCGTGCGGGCAAATTGCCTGGAACTGATTATACTCTGTCGGAATGATAACAACTGCGGATCATGCTGCCTGGCCAGCTCGATACATTCCTGAAGGGTATAGTCCCGGGCCACAGCCGATCCACCGCTGGCGAAAGACATAATCAACAGTACCAGTAATACTCTCCGCATAAGAAATACCTCAACGTGCGTGGTTAAAACAGTGTTAACTCTACTCCGGCGAAGCTCATGCCGACGACCTGCAACAGGATCCCGAGACCGGCGAAAATTGCAAAAGAAATGTACGAAATAGCAATACCCTTCCCCCGCGAAATGCCGAATATGATGCCATAACCGATCCCGGCCAGGTACAGGCTCCATAATGTGACAAGTTCAAGCATCATAAGGACTATAAAAAAGATCGAAGTGGCATCCATATTGGGAAAAAACGCCGCCGGCCCGAGCGAGAAGTAACCGTTGTTGGTCAACACGATACCGATGCTTTTGGCCAGCATGCCGACGCCGCCTATTATTGAGGCCAGCAATCCCACCGACCAGATGCGCTTGAACGTGCTTTGGCCGCCCATGATAAAACTACCCATAAACCAGATAACCAGCGCCCCCAGGACGCTGAATAAAACAACCATGATAGCGCCGCCGACGGCAGAGGATATACGGCCGGCCATCGTGACATTGTTGGCCTGTTCCCGCATCTGCTCGATGACATTATCCGGCATTTTTGACGACTGGCTCATAATTTGATACTGCAATTGTGATTGCTGCTCGACCGGAAGAACCGAGGCCAGGGCGACTATGATTATGAGAATCAAAAGTGGAATTAAAATGCGGGGTTTTTCATTTATCGCGGCAAATGCCTCAGAGGGTGCAGACACCACCCTGGGAATAATTTCAAAGATACTCGGCGATGAGGACTGTGACTGCATAATTTCGCCGTGCGACTCCTGTGTATCCATACCATTCTCCTGCCTCACCCATCTTACCTGTGTTTTGATAGACGGTTGAGTTAACCAAATGTTCCAAAAAAGTCATTGAAGCACTCTGCTATACCACGATGCACGGATTCTATTCGAGATAAAAGAAAGGCAGACCCGATATCGCGCCCGGGTCTGCCTTCACAGAGACTTACCAGTTTCTTTTTTAGATGAACAACGGAGCCAGAACCAGCGAGACAATCGCCATCAGCTTGATCAGGATGTTCATCGAGGGACCGGACGTATCCTTAAACGGGTCACCAACCGTATCGCCGACCACGGCCGCTTTATGGGCAGGCGATCCTTTGCCGCCATGGGCGCCGCCTTCAATATATTTCTTGGCGTTATCCCAGGCGCCGCCGCCATTGGACATCATCAAAGCCATGAGCACGCCTGTCAGCGTCGCACCAGCCAGCATACCGCCAAGCGCTTCCTTACCGAAGGCAAAGCCGATAACCAGCGGAGCCATCACGGCAATGACACCCGGCAGCACCATTTGCTGCAACGCGCCAACCGTGGCGATATCAACACATCGACGGCTGTCCGGTTTACCCGTCCCCTCCATCAGGCCGGGGATCTCTTTGAACTGACGACGGACCTCAGTGACCATCTTAAAGGCCGCCTTCCCAACCGCGCTCATCGTCAGCGAGGCCACAACGAAAGGCAACATACCGCCAATAAAGAGCCCGACAATTGTCCGGACATTCATCAAATCGATCATTTCGAGCTGCACCGCTGTGCTATAGGCTGAAAACAGTGCCAGCGCTGTCAGAGCTGCCGAACCGATCGCGAAACCCTTGCCGATGGCAGCCGTCGTATTACCCAGCGCATCGAGCTTATCGGTGATTTTGCGAATATTCTCACCCAAACCGGCCATTTCGGTAATACCGCCGGCGTTATCGGCAATCGGGCCGTAGGCGTCAACCGACATCGTCACGCCGATCGTACCCAGCATGCCCACCGCGGAAATACCGATGCCATAGAGACCCGCCAGCTGATAGGCAATAAAGATCGCCGCAGAAATAACGATTACCGGCAGCGCCACCGAAATCATACCGACATCGAGACCGGCAATAATGCAGGTGGCCGGGCCTGTTTCGCAGCTTCGGGCAATTTTCCGGATTGGAGCAGCCGAGGTGTAGTACTCGGTCAGAAGTCCCAGCAAAATGCCAGCGATGTTACCGGCGAAGACGGCCCAGAAAACGCCCATAACGACTTCGGTACCGTTGACCAGAATATAGGTCGCGAGCAACATCAAAACCGATCCGACATACGTTACAATTCTTAATACCGCCGCCGGGTTCATTTTGGAAAACACGTGAACTGATAGAATACCAATTATCGAAGCGACAATTCCGACCGTAACAATCATAAGCGGCAATTGCATGTACGCTATCCGGGCTTCCGGGATATTGCCCCACATCGACGTGGCCGCAATAGTGATGGCCGCGATGATCGAACCGACATATGATTCGAACAAATCCGCGCCCATACCGGCCGTATCGCCAACGTTGTCGCCGACATTGTCGGCAATCACCGCCGGGTTGCGGGGATCGTCTTCCGGAATACCGGCTTCGACTTTACCGACCAGGTCGGCGCCGACGTCGGCCGCTTTGGTGAAAATACCACCGCCGACACGAGCAAAGAGCGCGATCGATGATGCCCCCATGGCAAAACCAGTGATATAGGAAATCTGATCGGGGTCGCCCCAGAAATAGAAAAAGATGCCGACACCGACCAAACCGAGACTGGCCACCGACATACCCATTACCGCGCCACCGGTGAAGGCGATCTTCAGGGCAGCGGCTTCCCCGCTGTCTTTGGCTGCGGCCGCCGTCCGGACATTGGCCCGGGTGGCGGCTTTCATGCCGAAGAAGCCGGCCAGCATCGAGCAACCCGCTCCGGTAATAAACGCGAGACCTGTATTCAGATTTATTTTCCAGGCGAGTAAGGCAAAGACGATTGCGATGAAAATCACGAGGATGGAATATTCCCGCCTCAAGAAGACCATTGCACCATCGTGGATAACATTCGACAATTCGGTCATTGTTTCATTACCGGTCGAACGGCTTTTTATTCCCAAAAATAAAAAGAGGGCAAAAAGCAACCCGACAGCGCCAAATATCGGGCTCCAAACTGCAAGAAAATCGAAGCTCATGAACCTCCCTCCAGACTAAACTCTCGAGCAATATAAGCTGTGCAACTTATTGTCGCCGAATATAATTTCCCTCTTACAAAAAGGCAAGGCGGAAAGAAGATATATTAATAAATAATGAGCATAAAAAAAACCGGCCGGAACATCCGTTCCGACCGGTATAACATGAATCTTTTTATACTTGCTCAGTTCTCTACAAAATCGACCCGCACCCGCATCATCGGCAGATAATTGCTGTAATTGTGCATGCTTTCGGCAAACGGCGTCGCGGGGAACTCCATGCTGGCCGATAAACCCGACGTCAAAAAGGCCGACATCACAAACAACGGGAAATTCCGGGTCGTGTCGATTTCGATTTTGGCCGGATCCGGTTCGATACCAAGAATAACCGAACCCCAGTCTCCACCGGTGGCATCTTCGGCAGCAGCCAGACGAAGATCCGGAATCTTCTCAGCAGCCAAACTTGTATCGAGGAAATCTTCACCGGGAAGGGATGGCACTTCGAGGCTATCAATATATGGATTGCTCATATCAGGGCCATCAAAGTCAAAAAAGCCGCCCAGCGGAATAACCACCCAATTCGTGTCGCCGACTATCGGCACCGGATTCTGGATTGCAAACGGCAGCATCCCGGGATAGTCAAGGTCGGCATTCGGACCGACCTTTTCGAGCAAAATCCAGGTATTGTACCGCCAGCCATAATCCTGAAGGTCCGGCAAATCTTCCAGCGGCGTTGAATAGGCATAGTAATTGAAGGTCTCTTCGACCTCAGCGTAGAATATGTTAATATTGAAATCATACAGAGTATCTATCACAGAATCAAAGAAGACTTCGACACGCGACCGGTTAAAGATCGTATCCAGGCCGAACACAACGGTATCGGTTGTGATAAGCTGAGTATAGGCAGTGTCGAAGTAGTCCCATGAATCACCAGAGAAGTTAGCCGTCGTATCGATAACAATTGAATCGATCCCGAGCTGATCAGTCTGGAAATGTCGTGACTCGACACGCGCACCCAGCCACAAGCCCAAATTCTCGTCATCGGTAACCGGCGACGGGTCGGTTACGTCCGGCGGAAGGGCCGTTACCGTATTGGTGGGTGTCCCGACGAAATAGGCGGCGTTACTGGCATCGAAGAGAAAACCGGGAAAACCCATATCAATAAAGGGATCGACCGGATCGAGATTTATGGTTACCCCAACCAGGATTATCACACCCGATGGATCCGGGTCGGTATCCGTGGCGGGCTCCACAGTCAGGACCATAGCGTCATATGCTTCATAGGCTTCCGGCAGCGAAATTTCACCATCGAAAAGCGTGCCGTCGGGATTTTTGAATACCGCCAGAAACGCATCCCATGAAAATCGTGCCAGCGATGTGAACGTGGTATCATCTGATGCCGATATCTTGATCGCCCACATTTCATAAATATATAGACTGTCATCCAGTTGCGGCAGCCTGGTTGGTTCAAGGGTAATCATCGCCTGGTTCAACGGCTTGACCACATCGTCGTTCTGCGCACACCCCGTACTCAGCAGCAATAAACCGCCCAGCAGTCCAACGATCAGTAAAAGTCTAACCGATGCTCTCATCCCAGTCCTCCAGTACAACGAATGTAAAAAAAATCTCAAAGATGGAATCTATCCATTCGTATAGGCGCTGTCAAGCCGAAAGTGACATTGAAAGCGTTCCAAAACGGTGCCTTCGTAATACTCACACCCCGACCTCACGCCGTTATTTCTCATATGATAGACATATATGGCTATAAAAATGTTTAGTGGAAATTTACGCCAATCATCTGTTGAATTCACTGGCGGCAGGATACCTCCCGATTTCGGCGTTTAAATACCGCCCTGAAGCCAAAAAAACACCCCTGAAACCGTTCTGGCTAATCATTCAAGATACAATCAAATTGACCGATAAAATTAGTAGCGCAAACGGTGCGGGAAAGGAGTATCATTGTCTTTTTGTCAAATATGCCGATATCAGATCACCGATTCCTCCACTGAGGTCTGTCCCAATTGCGGCGCGCCCCTGGAAAATCGGTCATCGGATCTCAGCGACGATCCGAACGCTGAGTTTGAACCTGCTGCCGACGAGACGGAAGCACCCGAGTCAACATATGAAAAACCTGCCGGTGACAGTATAGAAATCTGTGATCCCGGAGACTTTATCGGCGCCGCCGATACTTCCGAAGACGATCAGCCGCCAAAATCCTCACTGGATCAGGATCCCATTGGCGACAGCCTGCCGCATATGCCGGAGCCGGAGGAAGATGAAAATAATGACACCCCGGCCGAACCGAACGATAATGCCGGCGTGCAGGCTTTAACCGAGGAGCAGGCCCGTGAGATCCGTGAAGCACTGGTCAACGGCCGCGACGAGCAAAACGCCACCTTCGAAGATGCCTCACAAATGATGAGACGTATCTCTGATCCGGCGACACCACCTCCGCCCCCGGCCGGATCAAAGGAGTTTGCCTCATCTCCGAATCAGCCCCAGCCTTCTCCCACCCCAACCGATTTCAGTGATATCCCTCAGGTTCGCCGCCTGGCTTTCTATCAGAATAATATAATTGAACTGACCGGGGATTTTGTGCCGACGACAGGTGATGAGGTCATAATTGGCGATCAACACTATATACTCAAGCCCAAAAAGATCAAAAAGGAATACGCCGTCATCGGGTTTGCCGCAGTTGTCGTCCTGCTTCTGATTCTGATCGGTCAGCAGTTTATCACGCCGACTGTGCCGCGTGAGGGAATCCTCGTCGGGACTATCGTCGATCCTCGCGGTAACGCGCTGGTCCCCGGTGTCCAGATTATTATCCCGGATGAGAACAAAAAGACGACCACCGACAACTTCGGATTCTTCCGTTTCGAAGATATCCCGACTGGTAGCTATGTCGTGGAATACCGCTTCCCCGACGGCAGTTCCGGGCGCGAAAATGTGACTGTGGTCAGCGGCCATGTCACAGCCCTCCCGCTGGGTCTATCCCCGCTGGTTGACGAACCGGCTGTACCCGAACCGGAAGCACCGGTGGAACGGGTCGAACGGCAATCATCCTCACGGCAACAGCCGCCGCCGCAAAATAGGCAGTCTACCCCGCCAGAAAAATCTTCGAACAGCAAAAACAGCAAATATGCCGCGCTCAAACTCAACGCCAATGTCAAAGGGGCCAGGATCATGGCC
>CAZGLR010000024.1:0-33236 GCA_964526635.1 uncultured Ignavibacteriales bacterium
GCTCGGATGTGGAATTCGACGAACTGGTGGTCTCGTATCAGGATGCCAATGATGTCCTGTCGCGGATAACTATTGTCGATGAGCGGGGTCATATCCTGGCCGATTCGCGGGATCCATCGCGGCTACATACCCAGTACAATCCCTATCGAATGGAATTGATAGATACGGTCGATTCAGTAGCGATTTTCCAGGCAGATGAACTGTCTAATCTGGTTATATCTCGGATAGGTGATCAGGGCGATTATCTGGGAGCGGTCTTTGTCACCTATTCACCTCGAGTCATTCAATGGGAGTTGCAGCAGGCGAAAAAGTTTATCCTGTTGATAACCGCGATCGGTCTCTTGATCGGAGTTATTGGTATCTACTTGTTGTCGGCATATTTTGTACACCCGATCGGTCGGATTGTCAATCGAGTCCGTAAATTCTCCGAGGGTGATCTGGAAAGCCAGTTGCCGTTGACCGGTGCCGGCGAATTTTATGAGATATCGCGCGCGCTGAACGAACTTATCATGCGCATTCGCCGTGACCGCAAAAACATAGTGGCCCGCGAGATTCTCCAGAAAGAAATGGAAATGGCCGAGGAGATTCAGCAGGCCTTAATCCCGCATACGCTGCCTGATGTACAGGGCTTCGATATCGGAACGATTTACAAGGCAGCCCGCCTGGTCGGCGGCGACCTGTTCGATTTTGTGAAAATCGACGACAAACGCTTAGGCGTCGTCGTGGCTGATGTCTCGGGCAAGGGTGTTCCCGGTTCACTGGTGATGTCGATCGTCCGGACAGCCTTGCGGCTGGAATCGCGAGGGCGCCGTTCGGCCAGTGACATATTGGTTGATCTCAACGACTTCATTGCACCGGATATCAAACGCGGGATGTTTGTGACAATCATGCTGGCCATTATCGATACCGCTACCGGAAGTATCAACTTTGCTTCAGCGGGGCATAACCCCATTCTGCATTTCGTGGGGAGTACCGGGGAAGCCCGTTTTGTTAATGCCCCCGGGATGCCGGTGGGAATTAACAAAAAGCGGGAAGAATTTGCTGCGGCTATGGAAAATGGTTACCTGGCACTGGGCGGCGATGATATCCTGTGTATGTATACCGATGGGGTCAATGAAGGCCGGGGGCGGACGGAGAATGAATACGGTACCGAGCGGATTGTTGATTTGATTCGGGAGCATAAGGATATGTCGGCCGGCGAATTGGCCGAATTGATCAAAGAAGATATTGCCCGGTTTATCGGTACGCAGGATCAACATGATGATATTACGATGGTGATCGTGAAGCCGGAACGACGGAGTGATGTTCAAGGTGGTCCGAAGTCTGAATCAGAAGGCGTTCCGCGGCCCTCTGATGATATCAAGGAGATGACTTTCCGCGAACATAAACGTCCGGATCAGGGGCCGGCATAGGTTCGTTGTATTCTTATAACATATTAATAATTATATGGTTATACGCTTTTTTGCCTGATGTCGGGGCCAAGTTTTTATTGACAATTTTCTAAAGCACCGTATTCTGAGTGTACAGAGCGGGTTTGTTTTGGCCTATCGCTCTGTCGGTCATGGGTTTTGAAATCCGGGAAGGCATATGCTAAGCGTTGTGGCCAATATTATTCTGGGTGTTCTGGTTCTGGTTCTTTTGCTGCTTTTATATCTGCGACAGAAGCAGATAGCCCGATTGAGCCCGATCCGGGATCTTGAATCGGTACTCAAGGAACTGCATCAGAATGTCATGGCCAGTCGTGTCGATGGCAATGTTCAGCGTATTGCCTCGCAATTATCACAGATTCTTGTAAAATATCTCGAGACTGATCGTATTCTCTTCTTCCGCAAACAGCGGCGCCTGCTTGAGATGAATTATGTTTACGGTATGAAGAATCTGCGCCGCACCAAATTCCGCGTCAAAGTGTCGGCGACGCTGAACAAGACCCTTACCGATGCTTCGCTGGTGAGTCATCCCGGAGATCTTGCCGGTAAGCTGGCGCCGGATCTGGAGACATTACTGAACGAAGAACGCTTCAATCTGGTTTTTCCGGTTTATTGGATGGATTCATTATTCGGGGTATATTTTATCCGTACGCGGCTTGAGGTTTCCGATCCGCTGGTGCAGATGTTTTTAATGTTCCTCAATCAGAATTTATCGGCGGCGTATCATATCAAGCGGCTGGAGTCGTCGCGGCAGATTCTGGAGAAGCGTTTTAAGGCCGGGTCTTTGCCCTCGCGGCCGCCGGAAATAGCCGTGAATCGTGATCAATCCCTGGCCGACCTGCTTTCGACTCGCAAAGTAGAGCAGATTCTTCCCCGCATCCTCGCCGAAGCCAGGGATGATCTCAAGGCCGCAAGCGTCCTTTTTTTGGGAACTCCGGATGGCTCCCCGGAGAAAGATGGTGAATGCGGGGCCCCGGAAACCGACCGTGAAATATTCACTCTCGACAGCGACACGTTTACGACAATTTTCGGAGAGTTAAAACAGGGGAGAGTTTACAGTCTGGATACATTCCCGGTGAAGGATCTCGCCGAACCGATAAAAAATCGTATTTCGGGACTTTCGGTTACTCACATGACGCCGTTTTCACCACGGCGCAATGCTCCCGGTGTGCTGTTGTGGAGCGCCAGCAGGGGCAGCAGCGAAGTCCCCGGTTCATCGTTGTCACGTCTGGAGGTCATTTCACAGCATGCCTTTGAAAATGCCCGGGCGTTTCAGCGAATGGAACAAATGCTGTATACTGACGGTCTCACCGGATTGTATAATTATCGCTATTTCCGCAAACGTTTGACCGAGGAAATTCAGCGGGCCAAACGATATGATCGTACTTTGGGACTGCTTCTGTTTGACATCGATGATTTCAAGATATTCAACGATACCTACGGTCATCAATGGGGTGATGATCTGTTGCGCCAGATGGGACGAACCCTGAGCCGTTCCCTGCGTTCAATTGATATTGTTTCTCGATATGGCGGCGATGAGTTTTGTATTATCATGCCGGAAGCGGACCGTTCGACCTGTGAAGTCTTTATGGATCGGCTGCGGCAGGCAATCGCCGGGACGGAATTCAATACGGCCAAGCAGGATTTCGAAGGCCGGGTGACAATCAGTGTCGGGGCGGCGGTCTATCCGGAGCATGCGGTTACGGGGCGGGAGCTCATTTACTGTGCCGATATGGGGCTGTTGCGGTCCAAGGCGATGGGGCGCAACCGATGCACTCTTTTTTCTCCGGAAATAATGGAAAAATCCTGAGTTATATCATCAATTGCAAAAAATAGACGTATAATACATATCCGACTCCGAGAGCCGGGTGTTTGGCCTTGACAGGTTTGTTTGAAACCGATTTAATACCAGTTAATTAAACGGGAATCGGGTCGATTTACAGGATAGAGACTTCGGAATTTCGATCCGGGAAATCAAGGATAGACTCATGCTTTTATCCCGCAGATGGCGGACTTACGGGCGGCTTGTTATTCTGGCCGGTTTTTTACTGATCCTGACGATACCGGCAGGCGCGGAAGAATATGTGATCGGCAGGGAAGATATCCTGAAGATCAGTTTCTGGCAGGATCCCAGTCTGGATCAGACCGTAAAGGTCCGTCAGGACGGTAAAATTACGTTGTCGATAATCGGGGAGATTACGGCGGCGGGCGAAACGACGGCTGAACTGGCGCGGAAAATCGCCAATAATGTTACTTTATACCAGAACAAGGTCTCGCAGGCGACCGTAACGGTGCTTCAGTTTAACTCCCGAAAGATTTATGTCACCGGGCAGGTAAACGAACCCGGAAAAAAAACATTTGAGGTGATTCCTGATATCTGGTCGGTGATAAAAGAGGCGGGTGGAACCACTGAGTTGGCTGATTTAACCCGGGTGTCGATTATCCGGTCTGAAGAAGAGGGTGGCGAGATCATCCAAGTCAACCTGCTCGAGGCAATCGCCGAGGGGAATCTTGAGAAACTGCCAAAGCTGAAATCCGGTGACACTATCGAAGTTCCCAAGACCAGCGCCGGTGTCGCCGGGCCGCAGCTTTCATCGGCCCTCAGTCAGCGGAAGAACCTTTACTACATTATCGGCCAGGTCAATCAACCCGGCGTACATACGCATGAAGATGGTATGGATATTTTCGATGCCATCGGCCAGGCCAACGGCCCGACCGCGGTGGCGGATTTAAAGCGGGTTTACATAATCAGTAAAAACATGGATGGCTCGACCAGTATGACGGTAAACGTCAAAGAGCTTCATGAGGATGGTCAGTCCAATCGTCTGGAGATCAAGCCGGAAGATACGATTGTGTTGACCGCGAAAAAGCGCAGTGCCCTGGGTTGGGGGACGATTCGAGATTTTGCCACCGTGGCGTCGACCATCCTGTCGATTGTTCTTCTTGTAGATTGATGAGTACGACGATGCAACCAAAAGAACAACGGACTATTGAAATCAAGGATGTCTTGAGCGTTGCACTGCGGCGCAAATGGCTCATTATTCTCCCGATCCTCCTCGTGACCGGTCTGACCTTTGGCGGGACGTTCCTGCTCGAGGAGCGGTTTCAGTCGTCGACCATGGTCGTGATTGATCAGACCAAGTACCTGTCGCGGCAGCTTCAGGCCATGGTGCCTGGGCAGGATGATGAGCGGTACCGGGATCAGCAGAGTTCCGGTCGACTGATAGCGATCCGCAATGAGATCGTCTCGACATCGTATTTGTCCCGCCTTATCAATGAAATGCAGTTGTACAACGACCCGAATGTGCTGCTTCGGGCGCGCAAGTTGCAATTGAAGCGGCCGGAAGTTTCGGTGGATCAACTGATATATCATATTCTGATCCAGGAATTGCGGAAAAATTTATATATCCGTTTCAATGGCGAGAACATCATCGAGATTACCGCAGAATCATCTGACCCGACACGGGCGATGAATATTGCCGCCAAACTGGCTGAGGTGTTCAAGGACGAGCGGCTCAAGCGGGAACTCAGCGGGGTTCGCGGCGCAATGGATTTTTCTGACGAACAACTGGCTATTTATCGGAATAACTTGGAAGAAGCGGAAGCCGCCAAAGCTAATTTCATGGCTGAGAAAATTACGAATCAGCTCAATGAATCGGTGATGGCCGATTCCAATATCAATGCGATTCGTGCCGACATCGATAATATCAAATTGCAAATCGATGCCAATATCGAGGAGCAAACGCGTTTACGGTCTGAATTGGCCGAGTATTCCCGGTCTGAATTACAGATAGGATTTGGCCGCGAGTATCAGAATCTCAAGGAAGACGCCTTTGAACAGAGCGCGCTTCTGGCTGATTTCATGTCGAAATATACATGGTCTGATCCGAAAGTTCTCAACGCCAATTTAAAACTCAATAATAATCTCCGTGAAATGGAGCGGATTGTTGAGGAAAAAGTGGCCCAGCATTTCAGCTCGGCGACACCTGAGGATCAGGATCTGCTGGCAGAGTATTTCTCAATGCAGACGCGCGAAGAGGTTTTGCGGCGGAAGAAAAACGACTATGATGTTGCGTTGTCAACCCTGCGGACGCGTATCGCGCAACAGCCGGAAATTGATATACAATTGCGCACGCTCGAAAATAACATTCGCTCGGCCCGCGAGGTGTTTGAGAAATTCAAAGAGCAGTTGACCGGTTCTGAGATTTCGCAGTCATTAATGCGGGGTGAGGCGGAATCGAAGTATCGCATCATGGAGCCGGCCTCGGTACCACTCGACCCGGTGAAGCCGGAGCGGATAAAACTGACGATGCTTGGTCTGGTTCTTGGTTTGGTGCTCGGCGGGGCGGCAGCCCTGCTGGCGGAATTGCTGGATAACTCGTTCAAGCGGATCGAGGATGTCGAGGAGTTTTTGAATATGCCGGTCCTGGCGACGATCCCGAATATATCTTCGATTAAGGGAAAGATAAAGGTTAGCTGATATGGATGCTTATCGGTTGCAGAGTAAGCTGGCGTTGAATCAAAAGGAATTTTTGATTCAAACGGTAACCGATACCAGCCGGGGAGAGATCGTGACATCGCTGTTTATCGATGGCCGTCCGCTGGAAATCGAGCAGAAGCGTTTGAATCCCGCGCTGTCGGAACAGGACATTCTCGGCGCCGTGCGCGATGCCCACGAGGCCAAGAAGATCGAACTGGACCATCTGCTCAGCGCCTACGAAGAAGCGCGGGTGTCGACCGATATTGAGTTGATTTATCATCTCGGTGCGGCGTTTTTCTACAAACGGATGTATGAAGAATCCACGCATTTGTTCAGAACTGTCCTTGATATCTCGCCCGATTTTCATTCGGCCGCCAATTTCCTGGGTCAGATTCATATGGAGACCGGAAATGTTGCCGAGGCGATCAAAATGTATTCGCGGGCGGTCGAACTGCGTCCGACCTTCGCCGATTATCGCAACAATAAGGGCGAGGCGCTGCTGGAGAACAAACAGATCAGACCGGCCGTAGCCGAATTCGAAGCCGCGCTGGGGCAGAATATCTATTATGGCGAGGCATACTTCAACATCGCCCTGGCCTATATCATCAATGCCGTGGCTCGCGAAGACTACGAGATGTATTCGGTTTTCCGGGAAAAGGCTGCCGATATGTTGTCCCGGGTGGCCTTGATTGCTCCCGATATCAAGACCACGAATTTTGCCGAGGCCGAAGAGGCGCTGGCCGCTGGCGATCTGCCGCGTGCGATCCGTCTGTTCAAAGGTGTCCGGCAGGTGCGTAAAGAGCAGTTTCGCCGGGAGTTTGCCGGTTTTTATGTACGGTTTTTGGTGTATTCCAACAGTACCGATGAACGAGCGATCAATGATCGGATCGCTCATCTCAAGGAAGAAATCGAGAAGAACCCCGGGTATGTCGATTGCCATTATGAGCTGGGCTTGTGTTATCTTCAACAGGCCAAGCATATCTGGCAGAAGGCCGCAGCCGAGTTCTCCGAAGCCTACGCCATGAACAATAAAATGACCAAAGCGCGGGAGGCGCATGATCGCGCCGAGGCGTTTTTTGCCGACCTGAGCGGTATCGTTGCTGATATTATCCGTAATCAACACAATGCTCGAAAGATGCGACACGCAGATGACGAAACGATCAAAGAAAAACAGCGTTAGTATACTCGATTATTTCGACCTCGAGTCATCCTATGCCGCCGAGTTCCGACGCTTGTTGCATAATCTCAACGGGCAGGGGAAAGTCGAGGGGGAAAAACCCAAGACAATCCTGATTACCTCGGCCATGCTCTCGGAGGGGAAGTCAACTATCACGGCGTTCCTTGGTATCACGGCCGCGGTGCATAAGCATCGCAAGACACTTTTGGTCGATTGCGATTTGCGCCGTCCGACCATGCACAAGCTCTTCGGAGTTGACCGCGAAAGTGGCGTGGTTGAGGCGCTGACTGAGGGCCGCACGGTAACCGAGGTCATAAAAAAGACTCGCGAAGAAAATCTCGATATCATCACTGCCGGTAAAGCTGTTCCCAAACCGACCGAGGTCTTCGATTCGGCGGCAATCCGCAAGCTGCTCGAGGAAGTACGTTTTTATTATGATTTGATCCTGGTTGATTGCGCCCCGGCCCTGCCGGTTTCCGATCCGATGCTTCTGGCCTCGGAGATGGATGGCGTCATTATGGTGGTCAAGGCCGGTACGACGCAGCGTGAAGTGGCCCGTCGGGCGGCTGAATTGCTGTCGGGCGACAAAACGCGCTTCCTGGGGGTGGTTCTGAACAATCTGACCAATGCCCTGCCGTATTATTACGATGAGTCCTATTACGGCTATTATTACAAACCAAGCACCAAATAATCCCGTTACCTATGCAGAATGTTCTTACCGTAGACCTTGAAGACTGGTTCTCGGTCGAAACCCTCCAGTCTGCCTATGATCACAGCGACTGGAAAAATCTCACGTCCGTCGTCGAGCGGAATACGGATAATATCCTTGATCTGTTCTGGCGCAAGCGGGTACGGGGGACCTTTTTTGTGCTGGGTTGGGTGGCCGAACATAATCCCGGTTTGATTACGCGGGTGGCGGCCGAGGGGCATGAAATTGCCTGCCACAGTTATTTGCACCGGATGGTGTCGACGCTGACGCCCGAGGAATTCCGCCGTGATACCGAACGAGCAATCGGAGCGATATTCGCCTCGTGCGGGGTTCATCCTACGGGATATCGTTCGCCGAGCTGGGGGATGAAACTCGATATGACCTGGGCCTTTGATATCCTTGCCGATATGGGTTTTATTTACGATTCATCGATTTATCCGATTCAGCACGATATCTATGGTGACCCCAAGGCGCCCCGCGAGGCATTCCTCGTCAATCTCAGCGAGAATCGGCAGGTATTTGAAATTCCTGCTACTACCATCAGTCTCCTGGGACAGCGTTTTCCGGTTGGCGGCGGCGGGTGGTTGCGGCAGTTACCATACTGGTTCACGCGGCATGCGATCAGGAAGTTGAACAGGGCCGGAATTCCGGCCGTGGTTTATTTTCATCCCTGGGAGCTGGATCCGGGTATTCCCCGGGTGGAATTGCCGTTGAAGAACAGGCTCAGGCAATATGCCAATCTCAATACAATGCAAACCAAAATAGAAAAACTGCTTGAGGATTTTGACTTCATTACGATGGCCGACTATATTGATATACTGAAAAAACAGGATCGGGATGTGAAAAAATGAAATCAAAAGTAGCAGTTGTGAAAACAACACCGGAAACAGTCATCGCAGATTATCAGAAGGTGATGGATCTGGCGGGATACAAGGACGGTCTGGATAATGCGGGCGATACGCTGCTGAAGCTGAATTTATCATGGACCAAATATTTCCCGGCCTGTTCGTCACAGCCGTGGCAGGTGGAGGGGGTTGTCAAAGCTCTGCTTGACGGGGGTTTTGACAAGAACAAATTATTTCCGCTCGAGAATAAAACTGTCGTAACCAATCCTGTCAAAGGGGCGATGAACAACCTCTGGATGCCGATTCTGAATAAATACGAGTTGCCGTTTATTCCTCTGCCGCAGCAGGAATGGGTTGTTTACAAATTCAAATCAAAACTGCTCAAGCTCAATGCGATTTTTCCGGAAGGCATCGAGATTCCCAGGATGTATATCGGCAAGCAGATTATTCATTTCCCGACGGTTAAGACTCACGGCCATTCGATTACGACTGGTGCGATTAAGAACGCTTTCGGCGGATTGTTGAAAGAAGTACGGCATTATGCGCATAAGTATATTCACGAGGTCATGGTCGATCTCATGTTGATGCAGAAGGAGTTGCATCCCAGTGTGTTTGCCGTGATGGACGGCACTGTGGCCGGCGATGGCGCCGGGCCGCGGACAATGACCCCCGTGATTGCCGATTATATTCTGGCCTCGTTCGATTCGGTGGCTATTGATGCCACCGCGGCGCGATTGATGGGGTTCAATCCGCTCGAGATTCCGTATATGAAAATGTGTGACGATATGGGGTTGGGGCAGGCACGCAAGGAGAATATCGAGATTGTCGGCGAGGATATCGAGGGCGTCAATCTGCATTTTACGACCAAGAAATCACTGGTTATCTGGGGTGATCAGATGCTGCGCAAGGGACCATTGCGATTCCTTGAAAAGATTGCACTGCATTCGCCGTTGGTCATCTGGGCGCCGTTTGCCTCGAATGTGTATCATGATTTACTCTGGTATCCGACAGTCGGAAAATCGATTATACGAAAGTACAATAAATCCAAATGGGGTCAATTGTTTCAACAATACAAAGCCGGAGAATTTGATTAAGGCAACATCGCACCCCCAAAGATGTATTTATCGAAACCAAAATAGCTCGTATCCGTCTTATAGACTATGACAACTCCAACAAGCGCAATAGCAGTAGAACAATTGACCAAGCGTTTCAGCGGCGGCGTCGGGAAGCCCGATGTTGTGGCGCTGAATGCAGTGACACTCGAAGTCGCTCGCGGCGAGATATTCGGCTTGCTGGGCCCCAATGGCGCCGGCAAAACAACGTTGGTCAAAATCCTTCTCGGGGCGCTCCTGGCGACCGGCGGGCGGGCCTTTATCAATGGCACAAGTGTGACGGATACATCGGCGCGGAAACAGGTGGGCTTTTTGCCCGAAAATCATCGTTTCCCGCAGTATATGACCGGATACCAGATGCTGCGTGTCTATGGCGGTATGTCGGGACTTTCCAATCGTGAAGTAGCCGGGCGGGCGCCGCGGCTTCTGGAGTTGGTCGATATGACCCGCTGGCGCAATACTAAAATCAAAAAATATTCAAAGGGTATGATGCAGCGCATGGGTCTGGCCCAGGCACTCATTCATGATCCTGAGATTATTTTTCTGGATGAACCGACCGATGGTGTTGACCCGGTCGGGCGCCGCCAAATCCGGGATATTCTCAAGGATCTCAAAAAACAGGGGAAGACGATTTTTCTCAATTCGCATCTGCTGGCTGAAGTCGAAGCAGTCTGCGACCGGGTGGCGGTATTGAATAAAGGCAAAGTGCTCAAAGTCGGACCGGTTGCCCATCTGGTCGACACGCGTCCGGGATACACTATTGATGTGTTTGATCGGGGCGAAAAAGCACTGGAGTTGATTCAGCAGAAAGTACCGGCAGCGACGTTCGATGGCATTAAGTTGTCGGTGGCGGTTGAATCGAATCGTGATATCAATGGCCTGATTGACTTGTTGAGGCAGAATAATATAGAGATTCGTTCGGTCATTCCGGTAACACTCAGCCTGGAGGACAGTTTCATACAGCTTATCACCGAGCAACCGGCGGAGGTGGCCAGTGAATAAATTTGCCGCGATATTTTATGACAGCTTCCTGGAAATTAAGGACCGCAAAATATTCTATTTTATCTTTGGTATTTCTGCTATCCTGATGATCATTTTCGCTTTAATCCCCAATTCGCTGCAAATTAATGGCCAGAAAGTTATGGAATCCGGGCTGGTCAGTCCCGATATGGTGCGGGAGGTCATTTCCGGCTTCTTTGGTCAGTACTTCGGCTTTGTGCTCTTTCTGCTGGTGTTTGCATCAGCCGGCCTGATGCCACATTACCTTAGTAAGGGCCGAGTGGAGATTGTCCTTTCCAAACCGATTCATCGAATGTCGCTGATTTCGCAGAAGTTTATTTCCGTATTCATCTGGATGTGCATAATATTTGTGATTGCGACTCTTTCGATCTGGCTGACGATGGTTATCCGCCTGGGTGTCTTCGATGCCGGTTTTCTGGCCGGGATGGCCTATGGCTTTTTGGAATTTCTGGTAATTTATGTTATTGTCTTTGCCTTCGGCGTGCTGACCAATTCGACCGCCGTGGCCATTATCGGATATTTTGTCATCAAAGTTGTGACCGACATGCTGACCGGGCGCAAAGTCCTCGAAGCTCTGCTGGGTGATTCGGTCTGGATGGATATTATCAACGGTCTGTATCATGTCCTGCCCAAAACCGGTGAGATGGCGCGACAGTATGGCTATTTAATGGAAGGCCGGGGGATAATCGATTACTATCCGATCTGGTCGTCGCTGGTCTTTGCGGCGGTGGTGTATGGCCTGATATTATTGTATCAAAGCCGGAAAGATTATTAGGCGTATTCAAGGCAATTAACAATTCCACATCTTGAAATCTCCGGCGTTTCCACGTATACTCTTGCAAACAAAATCTGCATAAGGAGTAGATTATGACCCCGCTGGAGTATCTCAAGGAAAATCAACGGACATCACTCGATCAACTCAAGGATATGCTGCGCATTCCCAGTGTCAGCGCCGTATCAGCCCACAAAGATGACATGATCGCCTGCGCCAAATGGATCAATACATATCTCAACGATCTCGGTATCAAGGCGAAGATCATGGAAACCGGCGGACATCCGCTGGTGTTTGCCGAATATCATAAGGACGACAGCCTGCCGACCGTACTCATCTATGGTCACTACGATGTCCAGCCGGTCGATCCGCTGGATTTATGGAAGACGTCGCCATTTGATCCCATTGAGGAAGATGGTCTCTTGATCGCGCGCGGTTCCACTGACGACAAGGGCCAAATGTTCACTCATATCAAAGGCGCCGAAGCGTATTTGAAAACAGTGGGAGAGTTGCCGCTCAATGTCAAATACCTGATCGAGGGTGAGGAAGAGATTCATTCTGAGCATCTTGATCCCTTCATAGAAAAACACAAAGATATGCTGGCGGCGGATATTGTGTTAGTTTCCGATGGCTCGCAGTATGGCCCGGATTTGCCGGCAATCAACTATGGTCTGCGCGGTATCGCGGCGGTGGAAGTGAAAGTGACCGGTCCGGATCGGGATCTGCATTCGGGATCGTTTGGTGGCGCGGTGGCCAACCCGGCCAATGTGCTGGCGAAAATGATCGGGCGGCTGCATGACGATAATGGCCGCGTGGCGATCGATGGCTTCTATGATAATGTGTACACGATGACCGATTGGGAGCGCGACCAGTTCAACAAGCTGCCGTTTGATGCGGAGTCGTATCGCAAAAAAATCGGGGCGCCGGCGCTCCATGGTGAAGAAGGCTTTTCGGTGCTGGAGCAGACCTGGGTGCGACCGACCTGCGATGTCAACGGTATCACGGCCGGGTATCAGGGTGAGGGGGCTAAGACGATAATTCCCTCGTGGGCGTCATGCAAAATCACTATGCGCCTGGTTCCGAATATGCGACCGGGCGAGATTTGCGACAAGATCGAGGCCTGTCTGAAAAAGATCTGTCCGCCGAGTGTGACTGTCAAAGTGGATAAGTTCGGCGGCGCCAACCCGGTTCAGGTTTCCACCGACGGGCCATGGCTGGAGGCGGCTGCAAATGCAGTCGAAACCGGATTCGGCAGGAAGCCGTTTTTCACCAAAGAAGGCGGATCGATCCCGGTGGTTGAAACGTTTAAAAACATTCTCGGTATTGACACCCTCCTTCTCGGATGGGGACAGCATGACGACAACGCCCATTCGCCGAATGAGCGTTTTCGGATAAATGATTTCCACCGGGGATGTTTGACCTCGGCGGCGTTGTTTGAAGAACTTGCGAAAGTGAAGAAGTAGCCATGGACCTGGGATTAACCGATAAAATTGCGCTGGTGACGGGATCCTCGGCCGGTCTCGGATTTGCCTGTGCTGAGGCGTTATTTCACGAGGGTGCCCGGGTCGCCATTTGCTCCCGGGATGAAGTGCGCATTGCGAACGCGGCAAAAAAACTGAGTGGTGATAAAAGCCGGGTGTTGCCTCTGGCGTGTGATCTGAGTGAGGCCGATCAGATTGCATCGATGATGACGACAGTGAAGGCGGCCTTTGGCAGGATTGATGTCTTGGTGACTAACAACGGCGGCCCGCCGATGGGGCGGCATGATACTGTCGATGAGGAGAAATGGCGTCTGGGATATGATAAAACCTTCATGTCGACTATTCGACTCATTCAACAGGCCGTTAATAACATGAAGCAGCAGGGATTCGGACGGATAATCCTCCTGACCTCGGCCGCAGCCAAACAACCGATCGATAATTTGCTTTTGTCGAACAGCTATCGTGCCGGATTGCTGGGGTATGCCAAGACAATCTCCATAGAACTGGCCCGATTTGGGATAACTGTCAATACCGTGATGCCCGGTCACACGGCAACCGAACGGCTCAACGATCTGGCGGCGGGGATTTCAAAAGAAACCGGGCAAAGTATTTCCGACATCTACAAGGGATGGGAACAGGCGATTCCGGCCCAACGACTGGGTAAACCGGAAGAGCTGGGGGCGTTTGTCGCCTTTCTGGCTTCGGCCCAGGCGGCGTATATTACCGGGACAGCCACAGCGCTCGATGGCGGCCGGTATGCAGGTATAATATAGGGGCGCCGCGACAGATTTGAATACTATCCGCCGTCCGGCGTATTGGGTCCTGATAGTGGTGGCTGTCGTGCAGCAGACACTGTCGGGGGTTACGTTTCCCTTTGCCCGTTATGTGACAACATTGATAGATCCGTTTGTTGTCGCGTTGCTTCGCTTTGTCATTTCCTCTTCTGTCCTTTTGATTATCGCGCATTTTATCGCGCGGCATCCGCGTTCCCGGCCGATCGAGCGTGCCGACCGACGCCGGATTGTCACGCTCGGCGTGATGATTGTTATCCTGAATCAAACGTTGTATTTACTCGGGCAGTCATATACCTCATCCGGCCACGGCGGTATTCTATTTTCGCTGACTCCGGTGTTCGTGTATTTAATTGCATTGAAGTATCTCAAAGAGCCGCCCTCACGCGCCAAAGCGCTGGGAATTGCACTGACTATCATCGGCGCAATCATTATATTCTTCGAGCGCGGCTTTGTATTCGATCGGTCATATATGCTGGGGGATGCGATCATCCTGGTCGCGGTAGTGGCCTGGGCGTATTACACGGTGTGGGGCAAACCATTGGTGGAAAAATACGATGCTATCCGCGTCACAGCATATGCCCTGGCCTCGGGGACAGTCGTGTATTTGCCGTTTGGGATATATCGCTTTTTACAGGCTGATTTGTCGGCACTTGATACCTACGGCTGGATTGCTATTCTCTATCTGGCTCTGGGTACGTCGGTGGTCGTCTATTGCGGCTGGTATTGGCTGCTGCGCTATATGGAGGCATCACGGGTGGCGGTGTTGACCAATCTGCAGCCGATTGTGGCGGGTCTTCTGGGGCTGCATTTTCTCAATGAAGCGATCACGATCCCTTTTATAATTGCCGCAGCCATTATCCTGGTTGGCGTTACGATTACGCAGCGGGCATAAAAAAGGCCCCGCTGCACGGGGCCTTTAAATGTTCCGGCATCAAAGACTATTTGCCCCGAAGGGCCGATGCTGAAAACGCCTTCTCGAGCCGGGCGTCGGTAAACTTGCCGTTTTTCCGGATTAATTTATCATCGAAGTAGATTTCACCGCCACCATAATCGCGGCGCTGGATGCAGACCAGATCCCAGTGAATATTCGATTTGTTGCCGTTGGGAGCTTCGTCGTAGCATTGTCCGGGGGTAAGGTGGAATGATCCTGCGATTTTTTCATCGAAGAGGGTATCCTTCATCGGATGCAGAATGAAGGGATTGACGCCGATGGCAAACTCGCCAATATAGCGGGCACCGGGATCAGTATCGAGGATCTCGTTGAGCTTTTTGGTTTGGCCGGAACAGGTGGCATCGACAATTTTACCATTGCGGAATTCAAAACGGATTTTTTCAAATGTGACGCCCTCGTAGAGTGACACAGTGTTATACTGGATATAGCCGTTGATCGAGTCCCGCACTGGTGCCGTGTAACATTCGCCATCGGGAATATTGCGTTGGCCGTCACATTTTACGATGGGAATGTCCTTAATCGAGAACGACAAATCACTGCCATTGCCGACAATGCGGACCATGTCGGTTTTATCCATGAGAGCAACCAGGCGGTCCATGGCCTTTGACATCTTGGCGTAGTTCAGGCAGCAAACATCATAGTAGAATTTTTCGAAGGCTTCTTGTGATGTCTCCGCCAGTTGAGCCATGGCATTGTTGGGGAAACGGAGCACGCACCATTTGGTGCGCTTCACGCGCTGCTCGAGATGAACCGGTTTGTAATAGAGCTTCTGGTTCATACGTACCTGTGCCGGCGGGAGATCGGAAAGATCAAAAGGATTATCGGAGCCGCGCAGCCCGAGGTATGCGTCGCATTCTTTCATCAACTTCAGATGCAGCTTGCCGAAGGCCTTGAACTGCTCTTCTTTTGCTCCGGCTATCCAGTTGCGCTGCAGCGATTCATCGTTGTAATACCAAAATGGCACGCCGCCGACGCGGGTCGCTTCCTGGATGAGTTCTTTACCAAGCTCAAGGGTGTCTTTGCCCTTGATTTCGATCATAATAGTTTCGCCGGGTTTCAGTTCGACTGAATAGTTGATAAGACTTTTGGCCAGTATTTGATTTCTTTTGTCCTTCACACTCACCTCGCTTGTTGATGTGACCGGTATAATAGTATATTGGCTCAGTCGGTGCAACCGTTTCCGTCAATGGTCTGCACAAATACTGGTCACGCTACGTATAATTAATGGAACACTTTACCGGGAAGGATAAAAATGCAAAAAGGCTGTTTTGTTATTGGAGTAGTTCTCATATTGACAACCGTCATATGGGCACAGCATGATATCGAGACCGAGGAAATCCAGGGGCACACTATGTACACCGTACTTGGCCCGGGGGATATTCCGGCGATTATGGACCCGCAATTTGTCGATAGCAAGGCCGCAGAACAATACTACCATGATGACGAACCATTAATGATTGTCCGGAGTAAAAATTCTGTGCGGGCGTATTCGACCTGGCATCTGGATCGCCATGAGATAGTCAACGATGTTATTGATGGTAAACCGATTGCGGTAACGTGGTGACCATTATGTTTCACCGGCATCGTGTATGTCGCTCGGATCGATAATCAAAAATTGACGTTAGAGGCATCGGGCAGGTTATGGCAGGATGCGCTGGTCATGTATGATCATCAGACTAACTCATTGTGGTCGCAGGTGAGTGGGGAGTGTATTAAAGGCCCACATCTCGGCAAAAAGCTCGAACTGTTTCCCTCGAGTTTCAGTACCTTTTCCGAAGCTCACAAGATTCCCGGAATCGTATTTCTGGCCAAGCCGGCCAGGGGACCGGGACAGTCACCGTATCAGGCGTATTTTGAAGACCGCGGCCGTCTGGGGATTTTCGGCACCACCTACCGTGATACTCTCATTAACGGAAAGGACCTTATTTATGGTTTGCGTTCGGATGATCGTCAGATGGCTATTCCTGCAAAAATCTTCGAGACTTCGCCGGCGCAGATAATTGCCTTTGCCGGTGAGTGTTTCATTGTTACCCGGACAGGGGAAAACAGCGTTGCGGGGTATCGGGTCAAAAACGGTGATTGTGACAAAATACGATTTTCGTCTGGTGAAGATATGATCACATTCGAAAGCGACGCAGACACGGAGATTTCACGGGTACCACTTCAAGACCTGCCCGAAAGTGATCGTGTAATCAACTACCCGATTATTTCATCCTTCTGGTTTGCGTGGAAAGCCTTCTTTCCAGCGACCGAGGTGCATAAATAAATCGCGATAAGAAGGAAGCAGACATAAAAAAAGCCCCGAAGTATCCCGGGGCTTTTTTATGCCTGCGTTTGGCAGGAAAGTATCTTACTTGATAATCACCAGTTTTCCGATTTGTTCACCCATCTCGGATTGGACATGCCAGAGATAAATTCCGGTCACGACCGATTGGGTGTTGCGGCTGATGACGTCCCAGGTAGCATGCTGCGAGCGGGGGCCGCCTTCGGGATAATTGTGCTCAATCGTGTTGATCAAGTCGCCATCGATGGAATAAATCTTGATCGTACATACCCTCGGAAGATTGGCAAAATTGATTTTGCGGGCGCGTTCGGCTGACAGCGTTCGATCACGGTTTTCATAGCCCTGTTCGGCATAGCCGGCGTCGATGCGATACGGGTTGGGGTAGACGATAACCTCCATGCCTGTTTCTTCAACTTCATCAGCATCGGTCAGCGGGAATTCTTCGACAGCGTTGGTTAGTGGCGAGGATTCCAGCGCACCCAGTTCAACATTGAGCGAGCCATAGTCGAAGGTGGTTACCGCGAAATTATATGAAACACTCGGCTGCAGATTTGTTATCCGGTAGGCATATTCATAAAACCGCTGCAGACCCTCGGAGGTAGTGTCGGTGGCATCGTCGCGGGAGGCATTCGGGTAAACTTTGTAAATTCTGTTGGGGTCGGAAAGATCGGATTCGTTCCAGTCGACCGGAGCGAAATAGAAGAATTCCCCAAGCGAATCCACAAATGCATTGAATTCGTTGTAGTAGCGATTGGGGTCGAAATCCGAACCATATTTATCCTGAAGGTCTTCGATAGTCGATGGTGTCGGCTGTTGTTCCCAGAAAACAGTATCGGGCCGTGATGTCAGTTTAAAGACCCGATAGTCTTCGATATCATAAGATGCCAGCAGGACAAAATCCGATAGCTGATTGCCCTGGGCATAATAGACGCGGTAGCCTTCAAAGTCTTTTTCGTTGGCAAAAGGGTCTATGAAGTTTTCAGCTTCCTGACCGTTCCACTGGAGCGATACTTCGCCTCTACCGGGAGTGACTCGAACGACCGGGGGCGGCGGCGGGGCGGCGCCACGGAAATCGGGAACGCCATCGCCTTTAAAGAACACTTTCGTACATCTGTTTTCCGGATCCAGATCGCAATCGTAGTCGGGAATTACGTCGCCTTTGAAATAACACTCGATACCAGTATCAACCGCCACCCGCCAGTAATATTCTCCGGAGTCACCGTCGTTATCGGTATCAAATCCCGGGTTGTCATAAATCCAGTCGGCCCAGCGGGCGTTAACACCGACATCAGTGAAATCGAGCTGATCATAGAACGGCTGCGGATTCCCGGCATCAAACAGAGTGCGGAAGGCGTCGGGGTCGCGATGAACCGAATCGGCCGCCATGTAGGCGATGGTAATCGGGAGGGTGTCTTCCGGCTGGACATTAAATGGTCCAAACGAGAGGAGGTATCGGGTATCGTAGCCATTGGCAAAATCTGTCGCGGTGGCTTCCGGCGGTGGCGACAGGTAACCTTCGGATACATGGCTGATAGCGGTGAACAGCTGATCATAGTCGAATTCATTACTCGACATGATATAGTATTTGACAATATCGCCGGTGGGCGTGCCCAGGTTTCCCTGCGGGAAGGGGAAGAACGGTTTCTCTTCGGTTCCGCGAAGGCGAGGGCCAAAATCAAGTGAGGCGTTTCCGTTGGAAATCCACCAATTAAAGCTGAATTCGAGTTCTTCGCTCGGCGTTCGAACGACACGGGTACCGGTTAAGCCGATTGGTGATGAGAAGCCATAAAGACCGGCGTCATTGGGGTCGCCATCGTTGTCGGCGATCCATGCGACGTTGATCGTATCGATCGGTTTGCAAGGGAAGTTGGCCGGGTCCGGCACGGTCTGGCGGAAACCGCAGATATCGTCCTCAAAACCGTTTTCAGATTTGGACTGGTGAAACACGTCGCCGTCAATATAAATCCCGATGTACATATTCTGGATTGGAAACAGCCCGATATTGGTAAACTTGTAATCGATCAGGACAAAGTCTTCGGCATAATCGTAGCTCCAGACATAGCTGGCTTGACGAACGGCAATATTAAGCGGCTGATGCAGCCGGTTGTCAAATTCATCCTGACCGGTAATGTTGACATTGGTAAACGTATCGGTAAAGGTACTGATAAAATCCTGCTCTGAAACAGCATCGGAACTGAACTGAAGTTCATCCTGGCCCTTAAGGTTGGTCAGGCCAAGAATACCGCCGTCGTCACCGGGTTCGGGATTTAATTCAGTAATACCGGTAAACCAGCCGTCGGCCCCGATGGAGACCAGGGTATCCGATCCGATAACCGCGCCTATCCAGAGCGCGCCGGTGAACAGATACTCGATGTTTGAATTGATCGGAAATTCTCCCGAAGGCGCTTCTTCACCATCGATGATAGGATTATCAACGAAGCCGGTACCGAAAGTGCCGTAGTTGGTAATCGTGAAGGCCAGTTTACCTTTGTTATGAACCTCGAACTGGAGGTTGGGTACTTCGTCGGCCAGCGGCAGTTTGTTGGGACCGGGTCCCTTGCCCTGGGCATGGTACAGCGCACGCGACGAGATCGGCGCCGCGATAATCATTAGGCATACAAGCGATATACAAATCGCAAAAAGACGCGTCCTGGCAGTCATAACATCCCCATAACTCTATACTTCTAAACTCCTGCAAACAGCTTTATCTTAGACGCCGTAAACGACTAATTGTGCAATGTAAAATACCGGGCGGCAAAAGGCAAGGTGAATTTTAGCGCTAAATGATTTGAGCGCAGGTAGTATCCGCCTGCGCTCAAAGTGCGTATCTCACTTAATAATAACCAGTTTCCCTATCTGATTGCCCATTTCCGACTCAACCTGCCAGATATAAATCCCGGTGACCACCGCCTGCGTATTGCGGCTGATGACATCCCAGGTTTCATGCTGAGACCCGGGGCCGCCGTCGGGATTGTTGTGATATATCTCCTTGATCAAGTCACCATCGATCGAATATATTCGAATCGTACAGACTTTGGGGAGATTGGCGAAATTGATTTTTCTGGCGCGTTCGGCCGACAGGGTGCGGTCGCGGTTTTCGTATCCGGCGGTGGCATAGCCGGCATCAATCCGATAGGGATTGGGGTAAACAATCACTTCCATGCCCTCGGCTTCAACTGTTTCGGCATCGGTCAAGGGGTACTCACTGACGGCATTGATCAATGGCGACGACTCCAGCGTACCCAATTCCACCCGCAGGGAGCCATAGTCGAACGCGGTCACCGAAAAGTTGTACTCCACCGACGGCTGCAGGCCATCGAGGACGTATTCGTATTCATAGTATCGCTGATAGCCTTCTTCGGTAGTGTCGCTGGCATCGGCGCGTGACGCCCTGGGGTATCGTTTATAGATACCGTTGGGGTCGGTCAGATTGGATTGATTCCAGTCCTGAGGCACAAAGTAGAGGAATCGTCCACTGGGATAATTACCCGGGTCGGCGTCGGGATCCCGGAAAGCATGAAACTCATTGTAGTGCTCATTGGGATCGAGATCGGAACCAAACAGGGTCCGCAGGCTGTCGAGCGTCAGGGGCGGTCCGGTGCGCTCCCAGTAGACAGTATCGATAAAGTACTGTAACTCGTAAACCTGATAATCATTCAAGTCATACGTCGCTGTCATGATATAATCGGATTCACGATCGCCCTGGGCGAAATAGACACGATAACCCTCGAAATCTTTCAATCGGGAGAAGGGATCTTCGAATTCTTCCGATTCCTGACCATTCCATCGCAGCACGACACGCCCGGGACCGGGCGTAACCCGCAGGGCCGGCGGCGGCGGGGGGGAGGCGCCACGGAAATCGGGGACGCCATCGCCGGAGGTATAAACCTTCTCGCATGTCCAGTCCGTGGCAACTGAATCAGGAGGTTCCATGTTATAGAAGCACTCGTAATCGTCGCCCTTGCGGCAATAGTAGTAGTATTCGCCGGCGGTACCGTTGGAGTCGGTATCGACGCCCGGATTATCGAAAATCCAGTCAGCCCATTTGGAGTTTTCGCCGAAATCGGAGAAATCAAGCTGATCGTAGTACGGCTTCGGATTGGCGCAGTCGAAGAGAGTGCGAAACGCATCCGGATCATGATGCAGTGAATCTCCGGCGAGATAAGCGATAGTTATCGGGAGCGTGTCGCCGGGCTGTACCGAGTCAAAGGGGCCAAATGAGAGCAGGTAGCGGGTATCGAAGCCATCGGCGAAATCACAGGCGCGGACAGCCTCCGGCGGCGACAGAAAACCTTCACCGGTATGACTGATGGCTGAGAACAACTGATCGTAATCGAACTCCTCATGAGCCATCACATAGTATTTGTAGATGTCCCCCATAGGAGTACCCAATTGACCGAACACAAATGGTTTGAAGGGGTCCTCCGGCGACCCTTGCAGACGCGGCCCAAAATCATTGGAGGCATTGCCATTGGATATCCACCAGTTAAAACGGTACTGCAGGTCGGCATTGGGTGTCCGGACGACCCGCGACCCGGTGGCCCCAATCGGCGAGGAAAGGGTATACTGTCCGGCTTCATTGGGGTCGCCATCGTTATCCGCGATCCAGGCAATATTGACAGTATCAAGCGTGCGGCAGGGTGTTTCCTCGATCGGTTGAGTATGACGGAACCCGCAGATATCGTCATTGTACCCGGAGCCTTCGATGGATCTATGATACACGTCGGCATCGACATAAATCCCCATATACATACGCTGAATTGGGAATTGCCCGATATTGGTGATGTGAAAATCCATGAGGACGAAATCTTCCGCGTATTCGTAGCTCCAGGCATATGTGTTCTGTGCCACGGAGACATTCAATGGGTGATGTGGCCGCTGATCGACGACATCCTGATCACCGGTAAGAGCGGGACTGGTAAAGGTGTCTGTATATGTACTTATGAAATCTTGTTCTGATATCGCGTCTTCGCTAAAATTAGCGGCGCTTTTGATATTAGAACGCGATATGATCGCGCCTTCGGGTCCGGCATCTGGAAACATCTCACGGCCGCCACCCCAACCGTCAGCGCCAACTGATACCAGGGTGTCAGAGCCAATGACCGCGCCGACCCAGATCGATCCGGCAAACAGGTAGTCGACATTGGAATTCTTGGGGAATTCGCACCCCTCGATTGTTTCACCATCGATCACATTGTTGGAAACATATCCCCGGCCGAAATTTCCGCTGTTGGTGATGATTAATGCGATTTTCCCGATATTGTGAACATCCCACTGGATATTGGGCACTTCTGCCATCGTTCCGCTCGGTTTAAGTTGATCGCTGGGTGATGTCTTGGAGTCGAAAATCGCACGGGCCGCAAGCGGACCGGTCAGAAGGCCAAACAGCAATACGCACAGGAGTGCTGTCCGCCACGGCGAAGAATGATCTTGCATGATTTGGTACCTCTCTCAATGCGCACACGCGCTGAATTCTGTCTTCTCTGGTGCCGGGGCACGGCGGAAATGTACGGTCTAAATCCCCCCCAGACAAGTCGTTTCGTCAAAAAAACGATGTCGGAGATATAACTCTGCCGGGGGATATCTTCATGTATTCCTGACGAGTTGTTAAACCGTAATATGAAATGAAAAATGGAATGGTACATTGAAAATCTATCGGTCCCGGAGCCGAAATCCCATCGCTTTTTTACAGCGGATATCTTATACTGTGCGAATTATTCGAAGGGATCGGTTCTCCGGTGTGGAAAGACTATCTACAATTCGACAAGCGGGTCTATATCCTGGCGTTCGCCTGGCTGGTGACATCGGCCGGATTCGCGATGGTCATACCCTATGTTTCCATCTATTTCTTCGAAGAGCTGGGGATCTCGACGACAATTGTCGGCTTGTTTTTTGGCATCACGGCCGTAATCCGGGCGGTCCCGCAACCGTTTGCCGGCGTATTATCCGACAGAATCGGCCGGGTCGCCCTTATGGGCTGGTCGCAGTTGTTACGGGCAATTACATTTCTTGTTGTGGCCTATGCCATGTTTCGTGGCGCCGGATTTATCGCACTTGGTAGTATCATTTGTCTAAACTTTTTCTTCGGCGCTTTTCTGCATCCGACGTCAATGGCATATGTCGCCGACCTGGTGGTAAAGGAGCAGCGGATACCATCGTATTCCTTTCTGCGCATAATGGCCAACCTTGGCTGGGCAGCGGGTCCGGCCATGGGTGGTTTCATTGCTGCGAAATCATACCCGGCATTGTTTGTCATCGCGGCTGTACTGACGTTGATATCCGGCCTGTATATGGTTATCGCATTGAAGGATGTCCCGCGAAAACGGAGGGCCGATGAACCCGCCTTCAGGCTGAAAGACGTGACTTCACTAAAGGGACAGGGACTGTTATTTCAGCATTGCCTGATTACTTTTGTGTTGCTGATAGCGGTGGCGCAACTGGTGGCCGGGATGTCTCTGTATTCGACCAGTGTAGTCGGGATCAGTAAGACGCAGCTCGGATTTCTTTTTCTGATAAATGGCGCTATGGTAGTGCTTTTGCAGTTGCCGATATCCTGGATGCTCAAACGTTTCCGACTGACCCGTCAGATGGCCTCGGGTGCGCTGCTCTATGGCATCGCCTACTTTATGTTTGGATTTGCCCAGGGTTTCGGATTGTTGGTGGTGGCGATTATTCTCATCAGTATTGCCGAGATGGTTGTCTTTCCGCCATCAACTACGATTGTCGCCAATTTATCGCCGCCAGATCAATATGGCCGCTATATGGGCGTGTACAGCCTGTTCATGACCGGAGGCTGGTCGTTCGGTCCGACCGTAATCGGTGTTTTGCTGGATCTGTTTCGCGGTCAGCCGATTGTACTCTGGAGTATCGTGGCCAGCAACGCCATGGTTGCCGCCGTGCTATATCTCTGGTTTGAGCGCAGACTTACACCGCAGGTCAACAGTGGTTTACGGGATGAAGAGGTAACCCATGCCGCGGCGTGAGTCCGCCGACCGGGCACAGATCGTTTTTCTCTATACGAATATCGGACGGGGGCATCCTTTTTATCTCGATGGTATCGTTGAGAGATTCGATGCTGAGCATCCGGAAATCGATTATTTCATCGATGACGTCTTCACCCGTTCTCGCGGGACAGCGCTGGCGGCGTGGCAGACCGCGCGTCAGATGTATCGAACCGGTTCGCAAGGGGGGGCATTAACCAGATTATACTCCCGCTTTCGGCAAAGCGGCAGCGGGCAATCGCGTCTGTTGCTGACCACACTGGGGCGGGATATTATTCGGGCTTACGACGGATTCAGTGGACGGCTTGTGGTTGCTCATCCCATTCTGGCCAAAATCCTGGCGCCATATGCCCGGGTTGTGTATCAGCATGGTGAACTGGTTGTTCCTGATGAAGCTCTGGTAAAAGGCTGCCATCGCATTCTGGTGCCGCTTTCGTCAACGGCGGAGGTATTCACTCGGGCCGGTATTCCTGAAACAACGGTTATCGTCACGGGGCAGTGTATTGAGTATGGTATTCAGGATAAAGTAGAAGCGGCGTATGAAGCGCGGTGTCGCCGTTTTGCCGACGGGGAGTCCCTGACGGTGGCTTTGTTCAGTTCCGGCGCATACCCTCGAATTCATCTTGATCAGATTATTACAGCGGCAGTCAGTCTTGCTGAGGCCGGACACAAACCGATAGTTTTTGCCGGTACCAGCCGAAAAATTGCCCGATGGCTGCGGATGCGATTCAGAAATCTTACGATTCCGGTGGTGGAATCGGTGTCGCGAGCAGACATCACGACCGTATCCGAAAACATCTTTGAAACCATGGATGTCTTTATTGCGCCGTCGCATGAACGTACCAACTGGGCGATCGGGGCAGGGCTGCCGCAGCTTATTCTGATGCCGGCTATCGGGTCGTTCGCGCCACTTAATGCGGCATTGGCGCAATCAATGGGCGTGGCGGAGCCGTTGGGCAACGATGTCGTCGGGCGGTTAGATTATCTGATAACGTCGGGTAAGCTCGCGGCCATGGCCTGCGCCGGGTTTCATCCGATTCAATTGCAGGGATTCTCTGTTGCCGCCAATGAAATCCGTGCATCGATAGTAACGTGAACTGGTTTTGTTTTGACTTGGCCCCGGCGGTGCAGAGAGTTATATTTGTATTTTACATAAACTCCCCGGCGCCGTCATGTTATATGATCGAAACCGGCGGGGTAAGGATATGAAGCATATGCGGATATCTACAGGTATAGGTTTATTATGTATCAGCGCTGTTCTTGGCGGTAACCTCACAGCGGCGTCGCTGGTGCATCCGGATAGTCTTCATCACAACAGGATATATCTGCGCCCGGTTGAATATGAGCAGCCAAGCTGGGGTATCGAGGTCCATAAGATTAACAAGCTCCACCTGGCCGTCTCCAATGGGGGAACGTTCGGGATCGGCTTCGACGGCACCGAGATCGATCCGGAAACCGGCGGCCCGGCGCCATCGTGCGAATACCCGGCTAATTCGAATGTAACGTACCTGTATTACGGCGCCTTCTGGGCCGGAGCAGTTGTCGGTTCCGATACGCTGGTATCGGTGGGATTCGACGGCAACTACGCCGTTGAGGAATTCTGGCCGCCATCGGGTGATGAGGGCTATATTCAGCGCCGAAGTACGATGCCGACCTCGACTGATTATCATCCCGATGCTGTCTCCGAACAGGATTTTATCTGTACCTACACGGATACCTTTACCGATGAGAATCTTACCGGTGTCGACCCGATAGACAGCCGGGCGCATAAGCCGTTGTATCTTGAAGTCGAACAGCGCAGCTATGGCTGGAGTTATGATTATACCGAAGATTTTGTCATTTTTGATTTTGTGATTCGAAGTATTAACCAGTTTCCGATTCAGGATGTCTATTTCGGAATTTATATCGATGCCGATGTCTATCATATATCCGAGGTAGGCTACGTCGATGATATCTGCGGATATGTGTCGTCGATGCCATCGCGTACGATTCCCGGCTTTGAGGATACGCTTCGGATAGCCTGGACAGCCGACAACAACGGCGATCCGGACCCTGAGGCCAATAATCAGTATTCATTCAAGTCCGCGACCAGTGTTACCGGCACCCAGGTGCTGCGTTCACCTAATCCGGATATTCAGTTTAATTTCAACTGGTGGGTATGGAGTCCGACGCCGTCGCTCGACTGGGGGCCGCGTCGGGTCGGTACCGAAGAAAGGCCATATCGTGATTTCGGGACGGGTATGGGTTCGCCCAACGGTGATATCAGTAAATACTATGTGATGTCGGGGGGCGGCTTCGATTATGATCAGATGGAGACGGCTATCAGCCACACGCGCGATGGTTTCCTGCCGCCGCCGGAAATCGCCGGCGACATTGCCGATGGTTTCGATGCTCGATATCTTTTTTCCTTTGGACCCTTCAATATTCAGCCCGGCGATTCGCTGCCGATCACATTGGCGTATGTAGCCGGTGAGGATTTTCATCAGGATCCGACAGCGTTTACTCGTTTATGGGATCCCCTGAATCCACGGCTATATATCAACAGTTTGAGTTTTGACAGCCTCGGCGTCAATGCGCTTTGGGCCAAGTGGGTATACGATAATCCCGGCGTGGATACCGATGGCGACGGCAACTTTGGGAAGTTCTTCTGGAAATTCGAAGATGGCGACACTGTTGCCTTTATTCCGGAAGACGAATTATCGCCGGATAGCCTGGACGAGCGGTATTCCAAGGTCTTTTATGAGGGTGATGGCGTCCCCGATTTTCGCGGCGCGGCTCCGCCACCATCGCCGGTGCTGCGGGTTTTACCCGAAAGGAATCGCCTGAAGCTTCGCTGGAATGGCGAACTCAGTGAAAACGATATCGATCCGTTTTCGGGTAAGCGGGATTTCGAGGGGTATCGGGTGTATATGGGCGCCGATAACCGCCTGACCGATTATGTCCTGCTGGCCTCGTATGATCGCGACGATTACAACTTGTTTACATGGGACAGCTTCTTGCGTCAGTGGAACTTGTCGGATATTCCGCTGAGGTCTGATTCGATTGCGACCCTGTTTGGACCGGATTTCGATCCGATGCAGCATCTCAGTCCGGATAATCCCTATTCACATGCCGGCGGCTTATATTACTTCCAGCCGCAGGACTGGAACGAGTCGGATCTGACCGATCCCTATGGCATCCGGCGAGTGTATCCCAACGCCGACCCAAAAAATAAAACCGACACCACCGCCGAGGGATATTTACGATATTATGAATATGAATATATCATCGATGGCCTGCAGTCATCGGTGCCGTACTGGGTGGCGGTAACGGCATTTGATTACGGCAGCCGCACGGTGGAACTGTCGGCGCTGGAGTCTGCTATCGCCAACAATGAAATCCAGGCGTATCCCCTGTCCTCATCGGAGACAGTCGAGGAGCAGGGCCTTGAGGTTAGCGTCTATCCCAATCCTTATCGCATCGATGCCGGCTATGCCTTATCCGGCTATGAGAACCGTGATCGGACCTTGTCGGCCGACCGCGCTCGACTGATTAATTTTATCAATTTACCGCCGAAATGCACCATTCGGATATTCTCCATCGATGGCGATCTGGTGAAGGAAATCCGGCATGATAAACCATCCGATGATCCATCGTCACAGCATGCGACCTGGGATTTGATCAGCCGGAATACGCAGGCGGTGGTAACCGGGATATACATTTATCAAGTGTCGTCCGAAATGGGCGACCAGCTTGGCAAAATTGTCATAATCAAATAGTTTCCGGAACGGGCGATTCTTTTGGCTATCCGTCCGGAGGGAGAACAACCATGGTGACATCAATCCGGAAAAGTATCATTGTTTTTTCGTGCATGTTAGTGTTTCCTTTTGCGGCACTCAGTGCCGGCGATGGTGGTATTACGCCAGCCATGCTCAAGGAATACAACGAAGTTGAATTCGATGGCATGGCCAAAGCATTGTCCGATGCGCTGGCCAACAAGAGCATATCCGATATCGCACTCAATCGCGAGCGGTATATTCAGCACAGCCCGATCGTAAATCACAAAATAAAGACCGGTTCGATAACACATCAGAAGAGTTCCGGGCGCTGCTGGATGTTCGCCGGATTTAATGTCCTCCGCCCCTTTGTCATGGAAAAATACAAACTCAAAGATTTCGAGTTTTCGCAAAATTACCTGCTGTTCTGGGATAAGATGGAAAAATCAAACCTTTTCCTGCAGGCGATGATCGACATGGCTGAGCGTGATCTCGATGACCGCGAACTGCAGGTGATAATCGACGGCCCGCTTGGCGACGGCGGCTGGTGGACCTATTTCACCGGGCTGGTTGAAAAATATGGTGTCGTTCCCAGGGAAGTCATGCCCGAGACGCACAACAGCTCATCAACCGGAAGTATGAACAGCCTGGTCAACCTGCTGTTGAAGTCCCATGGTGTCCATCTGCGGGAGATGGCCCGGCAGGGAATAAAGAAATCCGAATTGATGGATAAGAAGGCTGAAATGCTGAAAGAAATCCATCATATGCTGCGCATGAACCTCGGCACGCCGCCGAAGGAATTCACCTGGCGTTATGAAACATCCGACAGTGCCGGGATTGTTACCCATCCTGACACATTCACGCCAAAATCGTTCGCCAAGGAAGTGCTCAATGTTGATCTGGCCGATTATGTGGCGTTGTTCAATTATCCCGGGAAACCGTATTTCGAAAATTATTCCATGAAATGGTCCCGGAATATGTATGACCGTCCGAATTTTGCTGTTCTCAATCTGCCGATCGACAGCCTGAGCAAATATGCCGCGCTTTCGGTGCTTGATTCGACGCCGGTATGGTTTGCCTGCGACGTCGGCAAGGAGCAGTATAGCGAAAGCGGTATTATGGCGCTGGATATTTTCAACTTCGAAGAGATTTATGGCCTGGCTTTTGATCTGCCCAAAAAGGACCTGATCGAAATGTCGCTGATCACGCCCAATCATGCCATGACCTTTATCGGCGTGGATACGACCAATGGCGAAGTCAACAAGTGGCTGGTCGAAAATTCCTGGGGTAAAGAGCGGGGAGACAACGGTCTCTGGTATATGTATCCCGACTGGTTTGACCGCTATATGTTCGGGGTGATCATCCACAAGGATTATCTGGGTGATGATATCAAGGCGATGTCGCGCAAGTCGCCGATCGAGTTGGAGCCGTGGGATCCGATGTATAATCTCAACCGACTGGATTGAAGAATTTTGATATAGAAGCGGCGTTAATCTGTTGCGCCACTTGATTTATAATCCGGGGCAGCTTATATAGATATGGCTGCCCCGATTCGTATCCGGGCAGGGGATTTTTAATAAGGATAGACTGACTATGAAGCGGATTCTCATCACCGGTGCCCTGGGCCAGATCGGGTCGGAATTGACCTTTGCCCTGCGCGATAAATACGGCGCAGATAATGTTGTTGCCACCGATATCCGGATGCCATCCGATCGCGAAATGCTCGATGGCGGACCATTTGAATTCCTCGATGTCCTTGATGAACATCATATCACCCGTGCTATGCAGCAATTTCAGCCGGATACGATTTATCATCTGGCGGCGGTATTGTCGGCGGTCGGCGAGACTCGCCCGAATGTGGCGTGGAAGGTGAATATGAACGGCCTTTATCATCTGCTGGAAGCGGCCCGGCAATATCGTTGTTCGCTTTTCTTTCCGAGTTCGATTGGGGCCTTTGGGCCATCGACACCGATGAACAATACACCGCAGGAGACGATCATGCGGCCGCAGACGATTTATGGCGTCTCCAAGCTGTGCGGCGAACTTCTGGCCGATTATTATAATATACGTTTCAATGTTGATACGCGCGGGGTCCGTTTTCCGGGCTTGATTTCATATAAGACCGAGCCGGGCGGGGGGACAACCGATTATGCGGTCGAAATCTTTTTTGAGGCAATCAAACATAAAAAATACACCTGCTATCTGCGCTCGGATACGTCGCTGGATATGATGTACATGCCGGATGCTATCCGTGCGATGATCCAGTTGATGGAAGCTGATCCCGAACGGCTCAAGCACCGGAATGCATTTAATATAACAGCGATGAGTTTCACGCCGGAAACGCTGGCGGCCGAGATATGCAAGCATATCCCCGAATTCGAGATCGATTTCAAGGTCGATCCGGTGCGGCAGGCAATTGCTGATTCATGGCCCAATTCCATGGACGACAGCGCCGCCCGCGAAGAGTGGGGCTGGGATCCAAAATATGATATGAGCGCGATGGTGTCTGACATGATAGAAAAGATTTCCGATGTGTCGGTTCCTGAACAGGTGAAAAACTAAGTCCAAGGAGAGTCACATATGCCGTACGAGAGATTTGTCGGCGCTTTACAGCAGCAGATAGATGAAATCCGGCAGGCCGGGACCAGCAAGGCCGGCGAGCAGGTGATTGTCAAAGTCAAAAAGGCCAAGGATGATCATGGCCCCAGGTATCGTCTCGATGGCTTCGGCAAACAGGAATTTATCCGCATGAATGCCAATTCCTACCTGGGACTGGCGTTTCGCAAACAGATGATCAAGGCCGAAGAAGAGGCGGTTGAAAAATTCGGGACCGGACCCGGTGCGGTTCGGTTTATTTCCGGGACGATGGCTCCGCATGTGGAGCTGGAGGAAGCGCTGGCGAAGTTCCATAATCGCGGCGGATGCATGCTTCACAGTTCAGCCTATACGACCGTGATGGGTGTCCTCACCACCCTGACGACGCCGGAAACGATGATTATCTCCGATGAGCTGAATCATAACTGCATCATCAACGCTATGAAACTGGCGCGTCCCAAAGGCAAGAAAATCTATCAACACAACAATCTCGAGCAGTTGGAAGAAAAGATTAAAGAGTCGATCGGCGACTGTGAGACCGCGATAGTTGTCACCGATGGCGTCTTTTCCATGCGCGGCGATTATGCGCCATTGGATAAGATGTGTGAGATAATCGACCGTTACAAAGAGGAGTTTCCTAAAGACCTTCTGCTGATGGTCGACGACAGCCATGGCGTCGGGGCCTATGGTGCCACCGGGCGGGGAACCGAAGAAGTCTGTGATGTCGATGGTGTCGATATCCTGGTTGCGACGCTGGGGAAGGCGTTTGGTGTCAATGGCGGCTATGTTGTTTCGCATGAGACGATTATCCGCTTCCTGCGTGAACGGAATCCATTCTATATCTACACCAACCCGATTACTCCGGGCGAAGCGGCGGCAGCCAAAGCAGCGGTTGAAATTTTGCAATCCAAAGATGGCGCCAGGCTGCTATCGCATCTGGCTGAAATGACGAAAAAATTCGAAGACGGCCTCGTGAATCTGGGATTCGAGACTATTCCGAGTCCGCATCCGGTGGTCCCGCTTCTGGTGCGCGATACCGAGCGGACAACTAAGCTGGTCAATTATCTGCGCGATAATGGCGTTCTCGCAACGGGTCTTAATTATCCTGTTGTCCCCAAGGGCGATCAGACGATTCGTTTCCAGGTCTGCGCTGACCATACGGCAGGTGATATCGATGAGGTGTTGGGCATACTCGAGGCATTCAAGAAAGAAGAAGCAGCAACAGTCTAAATTCGAATTTGACGGGTGCCCCACAGCTTGCGGCGGGAGAAATTAACATTGAATTGTGATTGGCGCACGTCCGCGTGCGCCAATGGCCGGCCTGTCAGTGAAAATTCCGAAGAGGCCGGGATTCCCCGGCCCGTTTTTTTTCCAGAAAATTGGATATTGAATGTAATTGTAGGTCAGGACCCGTGCCGCCATAGGCGGTCGCAAGCGGAGCGAGCGAGGTCCTTACATCAGGATGCTTTAACATTGTTCTGAAGCCATTATTTTAATCAACATGCGGCAGGACCTTCCTCACTTCGTTCGGAACCCTCACTTTTCTCGGGCGCGGCTCCTGCTTTACTACGAACATCATTATTCACGATCTTCTAATCGATTATCGTATATCTTCAAACGATAATTCTCAACTCAACTGAAGCCACAAAGGAGAATCATGCGATACAAACTTCTGGGAAATTCCGGCCTGCGTGTAAGCGAACTCTGCCTCGGTACCATGACTTTCGGCACCGAATGGAAATGGGGTGCGGAAAAAGATGAATCCCGCAAAATGTTCGACACGTTCCTCGAAGCCGGGGGGAATTTTATCGATACGGCCAACCGTTACACCGAGGGCACATCGGAAAAATACCTCGGCAAATTTATCGAGGACGCCGGCGTTCGCGACAAAGTCGTGCTGGCGACGAAGTATACGTTGTTTATGGAGCAGGGCGAACCGAATGCCGCCGGAAATCATCGCAAAAACATGGTGCAGGCACTGGAGAAAAGCCTCAAGCGGCTCAAAACCGATTATATCGACCTGTACTGGGTACATGCCTGGGATTTCATGACGCCCGAACAGGAAGTGATGCGGGCGCTGGATGATATGGTTCGCGCCGGGAAGATCATCTATATCGGTATCTCCGACACCCCGGCCTGGATGGTCGCGCGCTGCAACACGATTGCCGAATTACGCGGCTGGACGCAGTTTGTCGCTTTGCAGATCGAATACAGCCTGATACAACGCACGGTCGAGCGCGAGCTATTGCAGATGGCGCGCGGGATGGACCTGGCAGTGACACCGTGGGGGATTATCGGCGGGGGAGTGTTGTCCGGTAAATATCGCAATCGCGATGCCGAGACCTTCCGCTACGAAGAGGGCGCCGAATCCGAACGGCTGGCTGAGCATAATCTGAAAATCGGCGATGAGGTCGTCAAGATGGCCGAACAGATGGGCTGCAGCCCGGCTCAGGTCGCCATCAACTGGGTGCGTCAACAGCCGGGAGTGATTATCCCGATTATCGGCGTGCGGACCGAGAAGCAGGTCAAAGAAAATATCGCCTGTCTGGAGCATCCATTGGCCGATGATCAGATCAAGCATCTTAACGAGATCTCGCAGATCGATCTCGGGTTCCCCAATGATTTCCTGACCAAAGACTATATCCGTGATCTGGTCTATGCACACAGTTTTGATAAGATCGATAACCACCGCGCGCAAGTGAACGCCGGGATATGGGAGCGGTAGAGGGATTGGTCTGTCAGGATTTACCCCACCCGTAAACGGGCGGGGCATCCGTGGAATGCAAATTCGAAACGGGCGAGGGGATCCTCGCCCCTACGGAAATTCCGGTT